>CAJXVQ010000057.1 GCA_913060685.1 uncultured Verrucomicrobiales bacterium | reverse complement strand
CCGAGATCTACACGGAGTAGATCGTCGGCAGCGTCAGATGTGTATAAGAGACAGCAGCAGGACTTGTCGGACGAGATTCTGTCCAAGGACTCGGCTCTGCATTTCCTTCGTCGTTTCCACCGTGAGCCGCAGCCCGATGATGAAATCCGAAAATACATCCGGCACCCGGAATTTAACATCCGCAACATTGCTGCTTTCAAGGCCCTCGGCGTCAACTCCGCCTACCTCGGCCGCAAGTCCGGTGGCGGGGAGCTTCGCCCGGACCTGGTCATGGAGTTCGTCAAGCACGAGGACCCGCGCGTCCGCCGCGCCATCTTCGCCGCCCTGATCGATCTTACCAATGGCATGACGCCGGAGATCCATGGCCTTGCGTTGAAGGCGCTCGCGGACCCGAACGAGTCGTGGATGGTGAAGGATGCAGCGCTGCTACTCATCGGCCGCGGTTCAGCGGATCAGATTGCACCCCACATCGATCTCCTGATCCCTTATCTTAAGCATCAGGAAGAGTGGCTCAGGAATGCTGCGCTCAAAGCGTTGACCCCGGTGGTGGCGGATGAGCGCTGCTACCAGAAGGTGATCCCCGCGATCGGGGAACTCATTCAGACCAACCAACGCGGGTTTGTCACGGTTGGCCTGGCTCCGGCCATCCGCAGCCAACTCAAGAACGCGAACCCCGAAGTTCAGAAGCTCGCCAGGGAGACCCTGCATGAATCCTTCACGGGCTATTCCGGCAAGAAATTCACGGTCAACGGGCATGACGTCACCCGGACCTATGACTGGCACCTCGAAGGAATCGCCGAAGCGCTGGTCGAGGTGCCCGGCGGATACGATGTTCTCTACGAGATCGCCCGCCAGCGCTCTCCTGATGAAATCCTGCCCTACAAGGAGATCTTCCTTGCGGCAGATCCAAGCCATTTCGGTCCTAAGCTGAAAGAGGCCATCACACCGATTATCATGGACGAGCTCGTCCCCGAGTTTGTTGGCAAGAACCGAAAGAGACTACTCCCGCTGGCCACCAGCGAGACAAGTTCGGGATGGCCTGGTAACGACACCATCGATGGCCTGGCGGCCCTCTACCTGCGCGCCGGTTACGACGAATACGACTGGCACATCTTTGCTGACCTGCGCTCCGCCGAGTGGTCCTACCACAGCTTCGACCCGATCGCCGCCGAGCAGATTGCTTCGGACCAGATCGTCTCGCGTTACCGTGAAGTGACTCCGCCCAAGGGAATGGAGAACTGGCATGCGACCAATTTTAAGCCCGCCACGGTCGGCTGGAAGAAGGGCCGGAGCCCGTTTGGAAATTACAAGGGACAGCTCCCCGACCACCCGATCACCAAGTGTAACCACGGATGTGTCGGCCCGGGCTCCGTCTGCTATGGCGGGACGAAGATCAACACCCTCTGGGAAAAAGAAGTCCTGCTCATGCACGGAAAATTCAAGATGCCACCGCTGAAGGATGGACATCGCTATCGCTTGCGGGTCAATACCGGCGATCACGTTGGTGCCGGTGGCGGACACATCATCTACATCAACGGCAAGCCTTTGATCGAAGCCAAACAAGGTGGTGGTCGTGGTTCGGGCGGGAAGCCAAAAGGCGCTTACATCACGAAGGAGTTCCTTGACGACCTTAAGGCTGGCGAGGTGACCATCGCGGTGAAGACCATCATCCGCCACGGCAGCAGTTACAACACCCCGCCGAAGACCAGAGTGCCACAAGGCAAGTTCAGTCTTCACCTCGAAGAGCAGAAGCTGCCGCCGATGGGCGATGATCTCGTGTTGAAGTCAGCATCCATCGTGCCCATGATGTCCTCCGACTGGCAGGCAAAGCTCGATCCGGAAGACGCCACGCAGGATCCCGACGACAATCTCTTCCGTTGGGACGGCAAGTTCGTTGCCCATCCCAAAGTGCAGGGAAGTTGGCAACTCATCGGACAGGTTGCTGCGATCGCCGACTTCGATCCGGAAAAGAAGACAAATCCCCGCAACCAGCCCTTCGCCAGAATCACGCTCGAGGGCGGTGGCAAGACGAGCGAGTCGACCTGGGCCTGGTCCGGCGACATGCTGATGGATTTGAGCAAATACCACGCGCTCAAGATCGTGCTGAGGAAGATCGGCGACGCTAATTACTTGTTTTTTGAATCCGGCGACTTCACCACACGGCATAAGCCCGGTTGGAAGAGCCAATGGTTCGTGATGAAGCGTTTGTGACCCTCGAAGTCTAACTGATCGGAAAGGATGACTATTCTCGTGATCTTCGAAAGAATCCGAGGACCAAACCAAGTAAAAACAATCAATGATGATGAACAAAGCAATCAAAGTATCGAGCCTTCTGGCGACGATCTCTCTTGGAATGACCGCTGTCTCGGCCGCGCAGGGTGAACTGCCCGATCCGGACGGCAAGCCCGCTGACATGACCAAGCCCGTGCAAGTGTATATCCTGATGGGGCAGTCCAATATGCTCAACATGGGCAAGGTCAAAGGGGACGAGGGCTCGCTCGAACACGCGGTGAAGGAGAAGAAGCTCTATCCCTACCTGATCGATGACGCAGGGAGCTGGACCGAGCGCAAGGATGTCCGCAACGTGCGCGTCATGGGAAGCGGTGGCCCCGGCAAGACCAGGCTCTTCAACAACGAGTGGATGACCATCTCGGGCAATGTTGGGGTTGAGATCGGAATCGGGCATCATATCGGTCATGCTACCGATGCCCCTGTCATGATCCTAAAAAGCGCCATCGGTAATCGTGGCTTGGGATGGGATTTGTTGCCCCCGGGGAGCGAGAGCTTTGAGCATACTGATTCCAAAGGTGTCACCTGGGTGCACCCGGGATACAAGGGTTCGCCAGAGCGTTGGGAGAAGGGCACCGAGCCAAAGAAGATTGGCTGGTATGCCGGCCTGCAGTACGACGGCGATGTGGACCGGGCGAAGAAAGTTTTGGCCGAACTCGACAAATACTATCCTGATGCCAAAGGCTACGAGGTTGCGGGCTTCTGCTGGTGGCAGGGTGATCGGGACAGCCGTAGTGAAGCGCTTTCCAAGCGTTATGAAGTGAATCTTGTTCAACTCATCAAGCAGCTGCGCAAGGATTTCAATGCACCTAACGCAAAATTTGTCACCGCCTCGCTCGGTCAGACTGAAAAGGGCGCTACTGATGGCGGAGGGAAGATCCTTGATGCCATGCTCGCAGTTGATGGAGAGTCCGGCAAATACCCGGAATTTAAGGGGAATGTCGCAGCCGTTTACACCCACCCATTGTCAAAAGGAAGTAGCTCCGGCAGCCACTACGGCGGCAACGCAGAGACTTACATGAACGTCGGTGAAGCCATGGGTAAGGCGATGGTGAAGTTACTCAAGAACAAGTAATTGACCGGTCAGGTTTGATCTCGATGGATGTCATCCAAGCCTACCCCAAATGGGGGACGGCTTGCGGGTGATAATGGGCTTGAATCCATTGCGAGTGTTAATCTATTGCCGATCCA
This sequence comes from uncultured Verrucomicrobiales bacterium, assembly GCA_913060685.1. Classification (GTDB taxonomy): domain Bacteria; phylum Verrucomicrobiota; class Verrucomicrobiia; order Verrucomicrobiales; family Akkermansiaceae; genus SW10. The sequence goes on along the minus strand of CAJXVQ010000057.1, from coordinate 16,530 downwards.
TCGATCGCTGTCCCTCGCGCACATCCAGGGGGCGGCGAATGGTGACCCGATGATCCTTCCCAAAGGATTCCCGTTTATCATCGAACAGGATACCGATTCTCTGCAGAAATCTCATGGCATTCTATACTCCTAATAAAAGAAGCGGGTTGCTCGGCTTCCTGCTCTCCGCCATTTTTCTTTTGTCGGTCGAAGCTGACGTGGTCATCAACGAGTTTATGGCCCGCAATCGCGGAGCGCATACCAACGCCACTGGCGATGATCGATCGGACTGGATCGAGTTGCACAACAACGGGACCCTGTCCGTTGACTTGACCGGGTGGCACTTGAGCGACGATCCATCTAACTTCGTCAAGTGGAGTTTCCCTGCAAAGAGCATCCCCGCCGACGGATACCTTTTGGTGTATGCCGACAAGGCGGCGGAGTCGCTGATCTCCGGCGAGCTGCACGCGAATTTTGCCTTGAGCACCGACGGGGAAACCCTCGCGCTTGTCGCGGCGGATGGTCGCACTGTTGTGGACGCCATCGAGACCTTCGAATACAGCCCCGGCCAGTTCGGATTTCCTCCGCAGAACGAAAACATCTCCTACGGCCGCAATGCCGCCGGTGACTTTAGCTACTTCGATCCGTCCACCCCGGGCGCGGTCAACGCCGGTGGTGCGTTGGACTTCGTAGGCGATACCAGCTTCGATCACGACCGGGGATTCTACTCCGATGGCTTCGAGCTGGTTATTTCCAGCGATACCCCGGAAGCGGAGATCTATTACACCTTGGACGGCAGCGATCCCGACAGGAGCAGCATGGCCTACAACGATCCGATCCCCATTGGCCAGACGACGTGTGTCCGCGCACGGAGCTTCAAGACCGGGCTGTTCCCGACGAACATTGATACCCACACTTACATCTTCGTTGCCGATGTTGTGCAGCAGAGCCCGACTGGAAATGAAGCGCCCACACCCGAATGGCCGGCGACCGACATCAACGGACAGAAAATACAGTATGGAATGGACCCCGATGTCACCCAAGATGCGCGCTACGCCGACGTGGTCGACGATGCCCTGCTCGCGATCCCCACCATCTCGCTGGTGACCGATCTGGACAACCTGTTCGACCCGACGAACGGCATCTATGTCAATGCGAACAAGGAAGGGGACTTGTGGGAGCGGGTGACCTCGGTGGAGCTCTTGAATCCCGATGGGGAAAAGGGCTTCCAGGAAAACGCGGGCCTTCGCATTCGCGGTGGAGCCAGTCGCAATTCCGCAGTTCCGAAGCACGGCTTCCGACTTCGTTTCCGGCGCGAATATGGGGCCGCGAAGTTGCGCTACCCGATCTTCGGGGAAGACGGTCCTGACTCGTCCAACGGGGTCGACCTGCGTTGTTCCCAGACCCCTGGCTGGCATTACTTTGACGGGCCCTCGGTTTTTGCACGTGATATTTTCGCCCGGGACCTTCAGATCGCCCAGGGCCAACCCTCGACGCGGGGTGACAAGTATCATCTTTACCTCAATGGTGTTTATTGGGGACTGTATGAAACGCAGGAGAATCTCGAACAATCCTTTCTGGCTGAGAACTGGGGCGGCGATGACGAAGATTACGACATCATCAGCAAGAAAAAACATGGCCATACCGTCGACGGGTCCGACGCCGCCTATCGAGATCTTTACGATATAACGATGGCCGGATTTACGGGTGCCGCCGGCATGGTCGGCTACTTCCACGCCCAGGGCTTTGAGAGCGACGGGGCGACTCCCAATCCATCCTACACGAGGCTCCTCGATGTTGAGGCTCTCACCGACTACATGCTGGTCCACTACTGGACGGGTGAACTTGACGGAATGGCTGGCAGATGGGGCCTGAACAACTACGTTTGCGCCTTCAATCGCGAGGACCCGGATGGATTTAAGTTCTTCAAGTACGATTCAGAGTGGAGCCTCGACGTCGGATTCGGGAATAACGTTTCCCGAACCGACACGAGTAGCGATTTCAGCAGGTTCAACGCGTTGATTATGCATGGAAAGCTGGTTCAGAACCCGGAGTACCTGATGGCCTTCGCCGATCAAACGCACAAACACTTCTTCAATGACGGCATTATGACGGCGAGTAATGCCCTTGCGATCTTCACCAAGCGGACCGACGAGATAGATATGGCAATTATCGGGGAATCCGCCCGATGGGGCGATGCCAAAACAATCACCACGCCAAGAACGCGGAACAGCAATTGGATTCCCGATGTCAACGTGACCCGGAACTGGATTTCGAACCGCACCGCGACCGTGCTCAACCAACTGCGCAATGCCGGTTGGTATCCCAACCTGGACGCTCCGGTATTCAGCCAGCACGGTGGTGAGGTGCCCCCCGGGTTTGGGCTGGCGATGACCAACACAAGCGGGAAGATCTACTTCACTACCGACGGCAGCGACCCGCGCCTTCCCGGTGGCAACATCAATCCGACCGCCACCGAGATCCTCGGATCCGTTGTCGATTTTACCAGTATCGAGGCAGGTTCGGATTGGAAATACAACGACGACGGTGACCTTGGCACTGCTTGGCGCGCGGTGGGATTCGACGATTCGGACTGGAGCACGGGTGCCGCACCGCTCGGATTTGGCAGGATCACCGGCACGGAGATCGCGACCCCGGCCAACACCACCATCCCGCGGCTTCTGACCTTCTACTGCCGTAAGTCATTCGAGATCACCGGCTCGGCATTGACCACCGAAGCTTCGCTGCAGATTCACGCGGACGGCGGAGCGGTCGTCTACATCAACGGCACCGAAGCCGTGCGTGATAACATGCCCGCCGGGACCATCACCTTCGCGACAGGTTCCGTAAACGACGGCAATGAGGGGGTGTTCGATACCTACACCTTCGACCCAAATCTGCTCGTTGAGGGAACCAATACCATCGCGGTCGAAGTTCATAACCAAAGTACGGGCAGCAGTGACATGGTGATCGATCTCGCACTCGTAGGCTCCCGTCTTAACGATGCCACACCAGTCCCAATGGATGCGACCACGACCGTGCGCGCCCGCAGCCTGGACGATGGCGTGTGGAGCGCTCTTAACGAAGCAACCTTCCTTGCCGGTACCACGGCGACCCCGGGCAACCTGGTCATCTCCAAAATCCACTATCATCCGAGCGACGACCAGGGAGAACTTTCCGAATATGTCGAGCTGATGAATATCTCTGATGGGATCGTCGATCTTGACGGCGTCGCGTTCAACGGGGGCATCACCTTTACCTTCGGCGAAGTCGCCACGCTCGAGCCCGGTCAACGAGCTGTGCTGGTCGCCGACCCGGCCGCCTTCGAGTCTGCCTATGGTCCGGGTGCGACGATCTTGGGAACCTACACGTCCCGGCTCGCGGACGATGGCGAAGGCCTGACACTGAGTGCCGCCGACGGATCGCCACTGCAGAGCTTGCGCTACGATGACAAAAACCCCTGGCCAAGCGAGGCCGATGGCAGCGGTTACAGCCTCGTCCTGATTGTCCCGCGATCCTCCCCCGATCACACACTGCCGCGGAGTTGGCGCGCGAGTATCAATCCCGGAGGCAACCCGGGCGCGAGCGATTCGATCCCCTTCGAGGGAGACCCCGCGAGCGACCTGCTCGAATACGCCCTCGGGGATCCGCAGGCGGTGGGCATCCGCGTCATCGATGGCGTCCCGCTCTTCGAGTTTCCTCGCGTCCTCGGAGCCGACGACGTCACCGTCAGCGTCGAACTCTCCAGCGATCTGGTCACCTGGCACGCCGGGGAAGCCGTCCTCCTCGACCAGTCGGACCGGATCGGTAACACGACCATCATGCACTGGGGATTCGCCCCCGAAGGGAGCGGCCGCCAGTATGCCAGACTCGTCGTCTCGCTGAACGAGTAGATGAACTTCGACAGCGAACAGGCACTGCAAAGTGACTGTGATCACCCGCAGCCTCCATCGCTTCTAGCCCTCGCTGGAGGAACAGCGGGTGGAGGGATCCCAAAGCGGATTGAGGGGCTTGGAAATCCTGCTGCGAAAATTTAGGGTGTGCGGGTCGGGGAACGGGTTGATAGCTTCGTGGAGAATGAATTGTCAATCAATCCGCCGTCTTATGCCAGCCCTTGCGGCAATCCTCCTGGCCTTTGCTTTCTCCCGCCCCACCTTGGAGGCGGAGCCGAACGAGCCAGCCAAATTGTCCGGGCCTCTCTTATTTTCTTTTGTTCAGATGTGCGACACACAGCTCGGAATGGGCGGCTATGAGCACGACGTGAAGACCTTTGGGCTTGCCGTGGACCAGATCAACAAGATGAAGCCCGATTTCGTCGTGATCTGTGGAGATCTCGTCGGCAAGGCCAACGATAAATCATGGGCTGACTTCAATCGTATCAAGGCAGGATTTAAAATTCCCTGTCACTGTGCGGCGGGGAATCACGACGTTGAAAATAAGCCGACGGCGGAGTCGCTGAAGCGCTATCGTGAAAAGGTCGGGAAGGACTACTACAGCGTTGAGCACAAGGGCTATACTTTCGTGATCGCCAACACGCAGCTCTGGAAGGCTCCGCTGAAGGGCGAGTCGGAGAAGCACGATGAGTGGTTTAAAGAGGTCCTCGTTGCCGCAAAGAAGAAGTCCAGTCCGGTCGTGGTGGTGGTGCACTATCCGCTCTTCGTGAAGACACCGGACGAGAAAGAAAACTACTACAACATCCCGCTCGTAAAACGCATGGAGCTCCTCAAACTCTGCGAAGAGAATGGTGTGGTGGCCTTCCTGGCCGGGCACACCCACAAGTTGGTGATTAACGATTACAAGGGGATCCAACTTGTGAATGGAGAAACGACCAGCAAGAATTTTGACAAGCGCCCGATGGGGTTTCGATGGTGGGATGTCGCTGCGAAAGGTGAAATGGCGCACCGTTTTGTGCCGCTTGAGGGAATGGATGATTAGCCGATGTACCCTGAATTGGGGCTCCTGGACCTCGATGGAATAACCTCCCCATTGACGGACAGGGTTTGGCGAAAAAATTCGATTCATTTCCTGATCAAGTCAGGTATTAGGGACGAACTCACCACGATGAATCGAATCCTTCTCAGCCTCTTGCCAGGCCTTCTTCTTACCGCCGTCATTCATGCTGCCAGCCCCGTCACCTTCGAGGACGGTCACCTGAACAATGGTATTGTGACCGTCTCCTTTGAAGAAGACGGCACGTTTTCCATCCATGATGCCAGGAACAAGGAAGCCCTGCTCTCCGACTCCCGCTTCTGGTTGGCGCGGGGCAAGCGCGGCAAAATCTCGGGGATCGATGTCGAGGATGTCAAAGATTCGTTGGGCGTCGGCAAGCGGGTGGTGTTGCAAGTCGCCGACTTCAACGAATTGGGATACTGGGGACGAGAGGGGCGTCGTTCTGCCAATCGGATCTACACCTACGCTCTTTACGAAGATAACCCGGCTCTGGTTTGCGGGTTCGGGATCAATCTGCCAAACTACCTGAGCCTCCGCCTTTACGAAGCCACTCCTCTCTCCGGTGGCCGCCTCTTCGACGGTAAGGAAATCAAGCAGGCCATGACGCTGAACGGCTCGGCCGGGATGGACCGAACGTTGGTTACCCCCGGTCTCGATCGCCGCAGCCCCAACAGTCTTATGTTGACTGGAATAGTGGACGGCGAACGCCGGAGTGCGGTGTGGGGCGGACTTGGCAATGAAGCTTTCGGCAAGTTCACCATTCTGCAGGATGGCTCACCGACATTCTATGCCCAGGACCCGGTTGGCAGGCTCGTTGACGAAGAGGAGACCTACATCCCGGATGACACCTTCTACATCGACGTCCACACTCGCGATCCCTTCGAAGCACTGGAGCGCTACGGGCGGGCGGTTCGGGTTGCCAACAACGCCTCCCCCAATGTCTATGATTTCCCGGTGCTCTGCGGGTGGAGTGTCAGTCACATTAGCAAACTGCCCAACGTCAACAACTCCGCCAGCCTGATGGGCGAACTGGAACACGCCAACAAGTGCGGACTGACCAAATACACCAAGGTTTCGCTGCGCCTCGAACCGGACAAGTATCATCGCGATACCGAGCAGGGATGGTGGGACGACGCGCACATGCGCGAGTTCAAACACCTCGTCGAACCGTATGAATCAATCTCCAAGTGGAGCGAGGGAATGAAGGCGAACAACGGCGTCCCCTATATTTACATGCAGCTCGGTATGCCATCTGATGACTTCGTGAGGAAATACCCGCAATACATGCTCTTCAATGACGGCTCGAAAGTCGACAAAACGACCCCCGAATGGGTGCCTGGACGGAACAGACGCCAAAAGCATCAGCATCATCAGCCGTATGTGACTTATGACTATACCGACACGGAATTCTCGAAGCACTTCGTCAAGGTCTGGAGCAAGTTGCGGAAGGACGGCATTCGTGGCGTGAAGGTTGACTACCCCGCCACGGCCTGGCGTCCCGAAGGCGGTTTCGATGATCGCTACGCCACCACCAACAGCGCCTACCGCCGGGCCTTTGCTTTGCTGCGCGAGGCCTTTGGGAAAGATGGGCTCATTGACGAACGCAACCTCGGCGAGTCTTCGCGGCCTTGTCTCGACGTCACCGCTGGTCTGGTCGATACCCAACGGACCTGGGGGGATTCCAACGGGTATTCCCCCGGCATGGTCTCCATCAGCGGGCTCCGTTGGTATAAAAATCGGACCGTCTTCAATTACTATCCGGACACCAAGGCCGTGCACGATTGCTCACCGGAAATCCGCCAATCCCTGCTGACGACGATGTTCCTGACCAGCGGACGCATCGACCTCTCCACCTCTTTCTCTCTCTTCACTCCGGAAATCACCCATGATTTCTCCCGAATCTATCCGCACTATCGGGAGCCCAAAACAGCGCGCCCGCTCGATGCCTTCACCGGCGTCACCGACCCGCAGGTCTATGATCTGGAACTGACGCCCGATTGGCATCAGATCGCTCTCTACAACACCTCTGATGAGAACTCAGAGATCTCCACCGCCATCAGTGGCCCGCGCGCCGACAATGCCATCGGCCTCGACCCGGACGGGCACTATCACGCCTACGAATTCTGGTCCGACACCTACCTCGGCAAACTTCCCGGCACCGCCCGCCTCGCACGTAAACTGGAACCCAACCACTGCGCGATGGTTTCGCTGCGCAAAGTGCAGGATCAGCCCCAGGTGCTGAGCACCAACCGGCATATCCTCCAGGGCTGGGTGGAAATGAAGGATGTTCGGTGGGATCCCGAATCCCGCACCTTGAGCGGCACCGCCAGTGTCATCGGCGGCGAACCGTTCCGGATCGTTGTCGCCAACAACGGCGCCAAAGCATTCAAGCTGGAAGCGGATGGGGGAAGGGCTGAACTCGAAGCTCATCCGATTGCCGGTCTGAGTCGCCTGATACTTTCCACACCGGAGAATACCGAGGTGAAGTGGACGCTGAAGTACGGAGAGGACCTCGAAGCTGGAAAGCATCTGTGCATTCTCTCCGGCCAATCAAACATGGCAGGGATGAAGCCTGAAGTTTCATTCACCCCGGCCATCACCACGGAATTTGGCAAGGGGAATGTCATTGTCGTTAAAAGTGCCTACAGCGGGGCGTCGATTCGAAGTTGGGCCAAGTCGAACCACGAGACCCCTCCTCCAACCCGCGGGCGTGTGCCAAAGGTGAGAGGGCATTTTTACGAGACGCTGATCTCCGCAGTGCAGGCCGCCATCAAGGACCAGTCGCTCAAGACCGTCACCTTCGTCTGGATGCAGGGCGAGTCGGATTTGAACAACACCGCCTACGACGCTTACCTCGAGGAACTGCTCAAGCAGTTGCAGACGGACCTCGCTTTCAAGGACATCAATCTTGTCATCGGTCGCATCAGTGATTGCGGGCTCGATCGTGAAAAACGGCTGGAAGGAAAAAAATACATCCGCCGGATTCAACAGGAATTCGCCGAAGCCCATCCACGTGGAGCTTGGGTCGATACGGATGATCTGAATGACCGAAGGGAAGGGGACAAGGTCATCCACGACCTGCACTACACCCCTGAGGGATACAAGATCCTCGGCCAGCGCTTCGCGAAAAAAACCATCGACCTGATTAAGGCGAATGCCAATTAGCCCTGGTTACCTTGGGTGGTTGGATGATTCCTTCCTACTGGGCCGTGATGAAATGGAGTCCGACGGAAGCTCCGCCGATCTCAATCCAAGCATCAGGTTTTTGTTGAAAGGGCGGGCCATCAAGTCTGTAGGATCTACACCGTAATCGGCAGGGAATCTTCCGGACGTGTCTCTGGCTCCCCATTACTGTTTCAAACCAAGTCAATATTTGAATATGAACAAGAACTCTTCCGTGGTCGTCGTGGCCTTGGCGACATCCCTCAATCTTCAAGCCGAGGTCAAGCTGCCAGCAGTCCTTTCGGACAATATGGTTCTTCAGCAACAGAGCGATGCCAGGTTCTGGGGCTGGGCCGATCCCGGTGAAAAAGTGGAGGTCCAAGGTTCATGGGCAAAGGCATCTTCCGAACCGGTCACGGCCGGCGATGACGGTAAGTGGAAAGTGTCCCTGAAAACCCCGAAAGCCGGTGGACCTTACACGATTGCGGTCAAAGGCAATAATAGCATCAGCCTGAAAAATATCCTGATCGGCGAAGTCTGGGTATGCTCCGGCCAGTCGAATATGGAGTTCCACTTGCCACACGCCACCAATGGGAAACAGGAGGTCGCAGAAGCAAACTACCCGCAGATTAGGTTTTTTAATGTGCGTGGAGCTTCCTCGGCGCATCCATTGGACGATGTTAAGGGGAGTTGGTACGAGTGCCACCCCAAGACAGCGGGCGGAATTTTTGCGGTGCCCTATTTCTTTGGTCGAAAAATCCATCAAGAACTCAATGTGCCGATCGGTTTGATTTGCCCCGCCATGGGCGCAACGCCTGCACGGGCGTGGACTTCCGGCAAGATGCTCGTGGAGAAGAACATGTATGCCCACGAGGTCAAGCTGGTCTCGGACCCGGAGACGATCGAAAAGGCCAAAGCGAAATGTGAGGCCGAGATGGAGAAGTGGCACAAGGAGATCGATCAAACCGATCCGGGCATGGTCGGAAAATGGAATGGTGTCCAGGTCGATGAATCCACGTGGAAGAAGGTCAAACTCCCCTCAACCATCGAAACAAGTGAGAGCGGCGAGTTTGACGGCATGGTCTGGTACCGCAAGACAGTGGCTCTTCCGTCCGACTGGGCCGGTCAGGAAATGACCGTTTCGCTGGGCACGCTCGACGACGAGGATGTGACCTGGTTCAACGGCACAAAGATCGGAGGATTGAATGACAATAAGGCGTCAAGGAGCTACAAAATTGACGGCTCATTGGTGAAGGCTGGCAAAAACACGATCGCGGTAAGAATCAAGGACTTTGGCGGCACTGGCGGGTTCATGGGTAAGCCCGACGAAATGCTTCTGACGTCGGGTGATAAAAAAACCGTGATCGCCGGACCATGGCTATACAAGGTGGGTTCAAAACGCTCAGCGTGGCCCGGAACTCCGAGAGGCCTTCCTCGAATCGGTTCTCGCTATCCGTCAGCGCTGTTCAACGGCATGATAAGCCCGCTGACCTCATCGACGATCAAGGGAGCGATCTGGTACCAGGGCGAGAACGATGTCAGCGGTGTGGGATGATACGGGCCGCTGTTTCCGAATCTCATCCAAAGTTGGCGCGATGCGTGGGACTTGGGCGATTTTCCGTTCTACCATGTTCAGCTGCCACCGTATGATTACGGTGGCAGTAACAGCGCATTGCTGAGGGAAGTTCAGATGAAAACGCTTTCTATGAAGAATGTCGGCATCGCGGTGACTTTGGATGTCGGTGACTTTAAGAACATTCATCCGGAAAATAAAAAGGATGTCGGTGAGCGGCTGGCCCTCTGGGCCTTGGCCAAAGACTACGGACGGAAGAATCTGGTCTGTTGCGGTCCGATCTATCAGGACATGAAGATCGAGAGCGGGAAGATCCGGTTGTCTTTTGACCACATCGGCACGGGGCTGGTTGCAAAAAACGGCGACCTTGCAAACTTTGTGATTGCAGGAGACGACAAGAAGTTTGTCCCGGCAAAGGCAGTGATCGAAAATAGGACGATCGTCGTATCAAGCGACACCGTAGCAAAGCCGGTTGCGGTGAGATACGCGTTTGATAACGCCGGCGTGCCGAGTCTGTTTAACAAGGAAGGTTTGCCGGCATCATCTTTTAGGACGGATGACTGAAGCCCGGGACGGATGTTCGTAAGCGTCATGCCTTCTCCGGGTGTGCTTCATAGTGAAGCGCGGGGATCCTGCTTCTTTTACCAGCCCCCTTTTTTCAAGCCCTGATCAGCTCGACCGCAGTTTCGGGGCCGCCTGCCCCAAGCAAATTCCAGCAGTCTGAACTGACTGAGATGATAGCCGTCGGTGCGGAAAAAAAGGAGAGCTTTTTGAGAGTATTGAGCAAGCTGTTCGAGTTCAGCGAGCTGGAGTGTCCTTCTTGGTGTGTGATGGGGGGATCACTCTCGTTCCCAGAAAATTATTTGGGTTCGGGTTTCTGCCGAACCTGTCCGGCGATGGATAGGATGCGGTGAATTCGAATCTTCCCACTTGGGGCGGGGTGTGGATGTTTGCAGTCTTCCTCCTCTATCTCCCCGGGGTATCGGAGGAGGCGACAACCATCCATCCATCGCAACGACCAACCATGAAAAAAGAAATTCACGCATTCTCGTTCCTCTGGGCCTTCGCCCTCATCACCACCACGGCTCAGGCTGGCATCATCATCTCAGAGAGATTTTCCGGAAGCGACTCTACCGATCTCGTCGGCACGGCGACACCGGACGGGAACAATTGGACCGGCGGAGTGGGTGAAAAAGCCAAGCAGGAGGAATCGACCGACGATACCGAAACTCCCGCCGGGAAAAAATTCAGCGTGAAGCAAGATGGCTCGACCGGCGGCGTCGCTTTCACCGCCTACCATAAGTTTACCCCCAAGCCAGGGCAGATCTACACGCTGGAGGCCGTGCTTTCACCCACCAACAAGTCTGACAACCAGTGGTTCGCCGTGGGATTTTCGTTAGCTGCCCGGGATGGCGGCAACGCACCTAACCTGGACGGAGGCACGACATATGGTCAGACCGTTTTGTCCGGTAGCGGCTACCGTTATGGCTGGACCGGTCCGGACGCAACAAACATGTGTGAACTCAAGGGGCCTGGCTTGCACGCCGGTTCCGTCAAGGTGGTCTTGGACACGACCAAGGCCACTGCGTATACGGTTGAACTTTTCGATGGCGATGGAGCCTCGCTCCACGGACCCAAGTCGATCGGGACTCCGGCCATCACCCGGATTTTTATCGGTAGCAGCGGCACGAATGGTGGGTTCACCAGTGTGACACTGTCTGATAATAACCCCGGGTCCAAAGACCCCGCCCCCCAGCCCGAGACTGACACCACTTCCGGGGAGTGATTGACGCCCCTCTCAGGAAGGCTGCGGATCGATCCGGTCCCTTGATTTGAAATGGGGTGAGTGTCCGATCTTCAATTCACCAATGAAATTTTCAATCCTTCAATCCACCGCGCTCGTCGGAGCTTTACTCTTACTCGGACCGGTTCGTGCGGCTAAAGACGTCGGGGTGCCGGTGGCTATTGACGAGCCCGGCTTTGAAGCGATCGGCAATTGGAAGCGATCGGATACGGGGGGGGGAGCCGGGAACATCCTCCAGGTTTCGAGCGCTTCGATTGCCGAGGTCGTAGACCCGGTTCCCGATGGTGGGGCTCACGTGGCCTTCAGCGATGGCGATCCTGCGCATCACATTTATCAAGTCCTCACGGACACCCTTGCGGGCAGCACGGCTTACACCATGAGCATCGTCGCGATTGACCGAAGCGACGCTGATTTCTCGTCGTTCCAACTGCGCTTGGGCTATGTCCCGGACGAGGATGACGGAACCGGAGGTGATGGCATTGCCAACGATCACTTTGGCAAGTTCCTGCTGAAAGATCCCACGGAAGTCCGCCCTACGCCGCTCAATGGCGACAAGGATGATGACGGCTACAAGACCTGGACCACGACTTTCATCACCAAAGGAAAACCTCATGGATTTGGCAAGCCGCTGCGGATTGAGATCGTGGGCCGTGGCGAGCAATCGCTTTTCGATAACATTCGCCTGGAAGCCACGGCCTTGCCGGTGGTGGTCATGCTGGGTGATTCCACAACCGATCGTGGCATGCCGACGGCCGTGAAAAAACAACTCCATCCGCTGATCGAGCCTCTCCTCGAGCGCCCCGGCGTGATCAACGCCGGGAAGGGTGGGGACAACGCGACCAGCGCTCTGGAGCGATTGGAAAAAGATGTCCTCGCGCACAAGCCCGACATCGTCACCGTCTCCTTCGGTCTCAACGATACCGGCGGACGCAAGCCCAAGGAGTATGGCGAGAGCCTCAAAACAATCGTCGATACGCTGAAGGCTGCCGACATTCAAGTGGTCCTGATGACCAGCACGCCCTTCAATAACGAGCGCCATTTCTGGGGCAAGGATTTCAAGGAACTCGGGGGCCTTGATGAATACATGGACCGTGAGTTTTGTGGCAGGATGCGTGATCTCGCCAAGAGTGAAGGGGTCACTCTCCTCGATCTCCATGCGATCTTCGCGGAGGAAATCAAGAAGGATGCCAGTTTGATCAACAAACTTGTTTCATCGGACGGTGTCCATCTGACTGCAAAGGGTTACGATCTCGTCGCCAAACATGTCGCTCCGCTTCTCCATAAGCTGTTGACCAAAAAATAAGAGGACTCCAAGCGCAAGAGCGTAAAATTAAATCAGACTGCCGGGAATTTCCTCTTGGCGCGAAGACCCTGAAGCAGCCGTTTGGCCGGACCGGAGGGCGCGAGAAAGAGGAGGAGTTTGGTCGCCCTTGTTTCTGCCGCAGAGCTATTTTTTGGAAGCTTTGAGCTCCGTGATGAAAATGTTACGAAAAAGGTGCTGGCCGCCGCCGGGAACTTCCGCCTGCAGTGCGATGAAGCCTGCTTCCAGGTCCTCGAGTCCGTCGGCTTCCCATGCTTTTTTACCGTTAATCATGAGGGCGATTTTCGAGCCCTTCACGGTGAGTTGAAATTTGTTCCACTCGCGTTCCTTGATGAGTCCCTTGCTGGTGGCTCCCTTGATGCCCACGTTGCCCTCTTTTCCCTTCAGTAAGTTGGCTTGGTAGCGCTTTGGCCACGGGCGCTTTTCTGGAACCGAGGTGTAACGAAAATAGACGCCGCTGTCCCAGTTGTCAGCGCCCAGCGCCTTCCACTCATATTCCAGCACGAAATCGAGATACTTCTTCTCGGATTGCACCAGGCCGTTGCCACTTTTAATCAGGAGATTGCCGTCCGCGACCTCGGCTTCGCACGTGAGGACCGTCCAACCTTCCAGGTTCTTACCGTTGAAGAGGGAGACACGCTTGTTTTCGGCGGAGGCAACTCCGGTTGTCAGCAGGTTTACAAGCAGCAGGAGTCGGATTGCGAAGTCTTTTTTCATCATGATAGGAGTGGATACGCGGATTGCAGGCCAATCTGACAAGAATTTGTCACTTGTCCACCTTCGGGCAGGATGTCTTGGGGATATTTCTTTTCATGTTCCTGAGGAAGGGGACAGTGCTTTAGAAACGATCATGAAACTGAACAAAGTAATCAAAGCATCCGGGTTCATCGTTGCGATGGGAGTGGCACTAATGGGTATCTCGAACGCCGAGGACAAGCCCATCAAAGTTTTTATTCTCTCCGGCCAGTCCAACATGGTGGGAGCTGGGAAGGTGACCGGGGGAGGGAGTCGCTGGGGATCGCAGTTCATCGATCCCGTCGTATCAGTTTACGAGGGAATCTATAATCCGAAGGTCAATTACGATAAGTTGAAGCCGATCAAGACACAGAAGCTGGAGAAATTCGGCGGCGGTGAACCAACGCGCTATCCGGGCGGCGGAGCCCAGGTGACGCGGGGATTTATCCAGGTCAGGGAGACCGGCAGTTACTTGTTCCGGCCCGGCTATGGCGACTCAGAGAACAATATCATGGAGGTCGATGGACAGGAGGCTCATCGCAAGGAATCCGGCAAGGAAGCAGTGCGTTCCGAAGTCAAACTAACCGCAGGCAAGAAAGTTCCGTTCAAGATTACCTACCTCACCAAGAATGCGGACGGTCTTGGATGGATCGACCGCATGGATGTTCCCGGAACTTTGTCGACGCTGGTTGGGCATCAGGGAAAGTATCCCTATCTTAGGAATGACAAGGGTCAGTGGACGTCGCGCGATGACGTCTGGTATAAAGGCGTGGTGACGGCGACAGGAAGTCAGTGGCTTGGTGTTGCTTCGGGAAAGATTGGGCCGGAACTTGGATTCGGGCATGTCGTCGGGAATGAGATCGATGATCCCGTCCTTGTTCTCAAAACCTCGCAGGGGAACCGCTCACTTGGCTGGGATTTTCTTCCGCCGGGTAGCGAATCGTATGAGCAAGATGGAAAAATCTACGCCGGTTACAAGGAATCACCCGAGTCCTGGGACAAGGGAACCGAGCCGAAGCCGATTGGCTGGTATGCCGGTAAGCAATACGATGATTGCTTTGTCGCCGCGCATGAAGTGCTCGACAACTTTGACGAGCAGTTCCCCCACTGGAAGGGGCGTGGTTTCGAGATCGTTGGCTTTGTCTGGTGGCAGGGTGACAAGGATCGCTACAACGCCGTCCATGCCGGCCGTTACGAGAAGAACCTCGTTCATCTGATTGAGACTCTGCGGACGGAGTTCAAAGCTCCGAAAGCGAAATTCGTGGTGGCCACTCTTGGGCAAACAGCGAAGGACAATAGCGACGTGAACGAAAAATTGATCCTCGATGCCCAGCTTGCTGTGGATGGAAAATCCGGAAAGTATCCGGAGTTCAAAGGAAACGTCAGCACGGTCTACACTCATCCTCTCAGTCAGGGAGGTGCTTCCAACAGCCACTACAACGGGAACGCACAGACCTATATGGATGTCGGTCTTGCCATGGGGGAGGCGATGATGAAAATGCTAGAAGCAAAGTGATCGAAACGGACATGGGAAGATCGCCGATGACATGTCCTCTGAATCGACGATGAAGGCTTCGTCGGATTGCCTGCGGAGGATTCCGCCGGCGAGACGCGAGGAGGGTCTGCTTCCTGGGTTGGCTCTTCTTCCGGGTGATGAAAAAGTCAGACGGGATCGCACGGTCATCATGGGACTTGTCTGGATACGCCCTGGAGATGCGGATGCAAAATCCTTCTCTTTGACTACGGAGCGGGGCCGATGGTTCCGCCTGGAATGAACTCGGCTTTGGTCGCCGTTTGTCGTTTATCTTGAAGCCCTTGGCTCACGTTATTCGCCCATTGCACGACGCGGCGTACTACCGGTTGGGGATCCCAGCGGATGTGTGCGACGGTCGGTTCCGACCACTCGAATGTCGGGTCGGCGTCACTACACACCAGCGAGACATCCCCCGGCACTCGCAGTCCTCTGGCCGACAGGAATTGCAGGGCGGCCGCATACACCAGGGATTCTTCGCAAATAAGGGCTGTCGGAGGCGTGACTTGGAAGAGCGAAAACAGGCATTGTTGCAGGCCTGCCTTGCTATCCTCCCAGTCAGGTAGGTTGAAGTCGCCGACCGGTAGGTCATTGGCTTCGAGTTCGTCGAGGAAGGCTTGCTCGCTACGACCTGGTTTCGGAAGCCGCCGTCTGGAACGTGCCAGCAGGGTGATTCGACGATGACCAAGATCGATCAGTTCTCGGGTCACTTTCACGAAAGCGGGCACTTTATTGGGTCCAACGCCTGCTATCGACAAGCCATCCCGGCGCCCGAAGAAGGCGAAGGAGGGTTCGGGGCGCGCAGCAAACCATTCCAACACTGAACGCGAGCCACTCAGGATGACCCATCCATCCGCCTCGGTCGCTTCGACAAGCTGTCTGATCCGTTCCAAATCCATCCCCATGGCGATCAGGGGGCGGGCACTTTGGATGACCGAATGACCCGCCTCCTTCAGCTCGCGCTCCAGCCGAATGATATAATTTTGGCTTCGATTCACGGAGGCTGAAAGCTGCAGGGCCACCCTCATTGATCGGACGGTTTTCGGCCCCGAAACATTGGCGATAAGACGCCTTCTCCCCGGACCCTGCTCCAAAAGGAGCCCCTCGCTTTCGAGTTTTTTCAAGGCTAAGTCGACGGTCTTGGGACTGACACCCAACTCTTGCGCCAGCAGGTTTCTTCCCGGCATGATTCTGCGCCAGTGCCCGCTGGTCAGTCCTTCCCGGATATGGGCAGTGACCTGTTTGGCAATGGTCGGGAACTTGGGTGAAGGCACTGGAGGGAGATCCTGCTCCAAAGGAGACTAGTGGTCGAGGGGAATTCGCGAGAATTCGATAGCAAACGTGGGACGGAGACCATAGGTCAAGGGGCATGACAAATGAAGCTGACGACGTAAAGGCCGTGGAGAAGCTCGGCGAAGCGAGAGATGGTGTGGTCAAGGAACTGCGCAAAGTCATCGTGGGCATGGATGAGGTCA
>CAJXVQ010000056.1 GCA_913060685.1 uncultured Verrucomicrobiales bacterium | reverse complement strand
AGCGTCAGATGTGTATAAGAGACAGATGAAGAACCGCCTCACCCTTGGCATCGCTTTGATGCTGCTTGTTAGCTTTGTTTTTGTGGGATTCGCCCAGAAGAAGGACGAAGCAAAGACTAAGATCCTTAAAGTCCTCATCATTGATGGGCAGAACAACCACAAATGGATGGAAACCACACCGGTTCTCCAACAGGTTTACAACAGCAGTGATCGCTTCTCGGTGGACGTCAGCACGAGCCCCGGGACAAAAGGCACGGAGGAAGAGTGGAACAAATGGCGCCCTGAGTTTTCCAAATACGATGTTGTGGTCAGCAACTACAACGGTCAAATGTGGCCCGGTGAGGTTCGCACGGCATTTGTCGACTTCGTCAAAGGAGGCGGCGGATTTGTCGTTGTGCACGCAGCTGACAACGCATTTTCGATGTGGCCTGAGTATAACGAGATGATCGGTCTCGGCGGCTGGGGTGGGCGTAATGAGAAGAGCGGACCTTATGTCTACTTCAAGGACGACAAAGAGGTTGTCGACAAGTCCGATGGCCGCGGTGGCAATCACGGACCACAGCACGAGTTCGTCGTTACTAATCGCGCCGATGATCACCCCATCACAAAGGGAATGCCAAAAGAGTGGCTCCACACCAAAGACGAGCTTTACGACATGCTTCGCGGACCAGCCAAGAACATGACTGTCCTTGCAACGGCGCCAAGTGAGAAGACAAAGCGCGATGAGCCGATGCTGATGGCGCTGGAGTATGGGAAGGGCCGGGTTTTTCACACCACTCTTGGACACGCTGACTACTCGATGCTTTGCCAAGGATTCTTCGACACTCTCCTTCGGGGTTCCGAGTGGGTGTCTGGTGACGAAGTGACGGTGAGCTGGTCCAAGAAATTCCCGGGGAAGGACAAGGTTGTCCCTATCAAGGCTTCCAAGTAGGCTTTCCTGAGCATCTCAAGGGAGGTGTTGGTATCAACGATCCCAGTTCATTGAATGGACCCGACCCGCCTCCCTAAATCACTCTTGTGAGCGGAGCCATCTGGCTCCCTCTGATCGGCGCGATCCTTCACCCCTTACTCGGATGGTGTATCCAGCAGGGGGCCAGTAGGGGAGTTCGACTGACTGTGACGGTGGCCGTTGCCAATTTGGTCACCGGGCTGATTTTTCTTTGTTATTTGGGCCCCGAAGGCGGCTGGCAGCTGGCCGGTCGGGATTGGTGGGCTGTGGGCAACGGGGTGCTTTTTTTTCTGGGGCAATGGTTTTCCATCCAATCAGTCAAGTCAGGGGACTTGGCGGTTCATTCCTCCGCTCTGGGGATGAAAGTGGTGATTGTGGGATTCTGCTCCATGCTTGTTGGTTTGGAGCCAAGTTCCTGGAATTTGATCACCGGAGTTTTCCTGGCAACATTCGCCGTTTTTCTGGTTTCGGGAGGAAGCGCGGAAGGATGGAAGACTCATCGGGGCACTGTTGGCTTTACCCTGATTGCGTGTCTTTTCTTCGGTCTCAACGATTTCCTAACGGGCTGGCAGAGTCGCGAGATTGGAGCGGCGCGTTGGCTGCTGCTGATGATGGGGACAAGTAGCGCAATTTCGGTGGGACTGCTCCTGAGACGGACGGATCAAGTGAAGACTCTCATCACTTCGCCAAGGATCGGTGTTTTCATCTTGGGAGCCGGGCTTCTTTTGGGTTTACAGGCACTTGTCGTGAATCTCGCCTTTAGCTGGTATGGGCAACCGACCTTGAGCAATGTGGTCTTCAGTATGAGGGGGCTGATGGCCGTGCTCTTTCTCTTCTTCATCGGAAAGAAAAGTGATCCCCGATTTGTAAGGAAACAAACCTTTGGTGCAATCCTGTTGGTCATTGCGCTCGCCATCGTGCTTGGGACATGAAAAACCCCCAACCGTTTCCGGAAGGGGGTTTTTGAAGTTCTTAAATCAGGAAAGAATCCTAGAAGTAGTAGCGAGTACCAATGTTGATCTGCTGCGCGAAGTCGTCTTCACCGGGGAAGACGTCGTCGAAGGCATACTTAGCTCCGATCGAGAAGCTCACCGCCATGTTCTCGCGAAGGAAGTATTTCACACCGAAGTCAAGACCGAGCGCGATTGAGTCAGAGTCAAGAGCATCTGAGCTGAGGCTCTCCCAACCTGCAGAGAAGCCAATGTAGGGAACCCACTTGCAAGTCTCTTTGATGACGAAGTTATACTCGGTGAAAAGGCTGAGGTTAAAATTCACATCACTCTCAACGCCTTGAACGCCGAGTCTGCCACCAACTTCCCATTGATCTTTGATAAACCAACCATAGCTGAAATTGAGGTTGTAAGCGATATCATCGGCGAAGTTGACGGCTCCGGAAACACCGAATTCGCGCGTTCCTTTGGAAAGCATTGGAGGGAGACTATCGCTGACAGTGAGAGCATCGCCAACTGAATCAACGGCGTTGCCGATTGTTTCACCAAGTGCGACGTTGACGTCTTCGTGACGATCCACGAGGCCCTGGAAGTCAGCGAATGCTGGAGCGGAGAGAGCGACAAATGCCGCTGCTACTGTTTTTGTTGTTTTCATAGATTATGTTAGAGTGGGCAGGAATGGCCAAGCAACAGGTTACCGTTTCAGAGCTTCTCCCCGGGGCCGATTATCCTTTCAAACTACTGAGATGCAAGAAATTCATTTAAAAAAAGTGTAGCTTTAAAGCGTAATCAAAAGAACACCTGTTTATTGGAATTGTCCTTGATCGAGGTGAGAGATGGTGGAATTGCTGTCAGGAACAGTCCATTGAGCCGAGTTTTTCAAAGCCTGATGAGTAAATCGATGCGCTTCGCGGGCGGCATCTTCGAGGACAAGGCCATTTGCGATTCCGGCGGCGAGGGCCGCCGCCAGAGTGCAGCCTGTTCCATGGGCTTGGGGTAGGTCGAGATGATTCGCGACAAACGGGTGTAGCACTTTTCCGTTCACCAGGATGTCGCGATGCTGATTCTGATCCTCGAGATGCCCGCCCTTGAGATAGCAGGCAGCCCCAAATTTCGAGGCGAGTTCGGAAGCGGCCTCTTCTTGCTCATCTGCAGTCAGGACCTTACGCCCCAAGAGGATTTCTGCTTCAGGGAGGTTGGGCGTCATGATTGTCGCGAGAGGCATGAGGCGGCTTGAAATCGCCTCCAAAGCGTCATCGACCAACAGGGGATCTCCCGTGGAAGCCACCATCACCGGATCAACAATGATTGGAATATCCACGTTTTCCAAAAGCTCACAGATTGCCACGATGTGAGACTTGGAATAGAGCATTCCGGTTTTGATCGCCGAGATAGGATAGCTTGAAAGCATGAGTTTGACTTGGTCCTGGAGGATCACGGGTGGGATCGGATGCACGCAGCTAACGGTCAGGGGTGTTTCGGAGACCACACACGTGACGGCCGTGAGCCCATGAACTCCAAAGCTTGTGAATGTCTTTAAATCAGCCTGGAGTCCTGCTCCCGCAGAGCAATCGGAGCCGGCTATGGTCAAGGCGATGGCGGGTTTCATGTTTGAAACCTAGTGAAATGACTAAGGGACGCAAGGCCGGGAGATGATCTTGCTCCGGAGAAGCAAACGGCTAAGATCCAGTCGTGCCAACACGTTTTCGAGAACTCGCTGGATTGGAGGTCGTTGTCAAAAAGGTGGTTTTTGTTTCCCATTTAGACGCTCCTCCTGAGAAACCTTACCCGTTTGTCTACTTTATTGAGATTCATAACGGATCCACTGAGGTGATCTCGATCCGGGGTCGAAAGTGGATCCTGGAGGATGAGATGGGTGAGAAGATCGTGGTAGAGGGGCGGGGCGTCGTGGGGGAGACTCCCGAACTCGAGCCAGGGGAGAGATTCTCATACAATTCGTATCACGTGGTGGCCCGGAGCAGCAAAGCGAGCGGCACATTTTTTGGCATCAGCGCCGCAGGAGAAGGAATCCGGGTCAGCATTCCAGAGTTCCGTCTGGAACCTCCGAAAAAGGAGTGAGAACTTGGTCCATCTGCAGGTCGTGTTCTTCGGTAGGAAGATCGTCCAGGATCTGACAGCTAAAGGCAACTCCAAGGACCTTGGCTCCTGCAAATCGTGGGAGAGCCCGGTCGTAGAATCCTCCTCCCTGGCCGAGGCGTTTCCCGGCCATCGTAAAAGCCAATCCCGGGCAAACGATGTAATCGAGTGAATCAGTCTTCTTTCCTTCCACTGGCTCAAGGATCCCAAAGGGGCTCCTTCGCAAAAATCCTGTGCTGGCAACTTGGATGAATTCCATCTCGCCGGGCCCGATCACCTTCGGAAGAAACCAATCGACTTCATGATTTTCGCTGATCAGATCCAACAAGGCCGGCTCGGGAGCGGTCCCTGCGAACAAGGCAACTTTCGATCCATTGGGGAAAAGTAATTTCTGCCTGAGACGGTGGGAATGATCGGCAATTTCCTCGGCCGGGAGACTGTTGAGAGTCCGGCGAATCTCACGTCGGAGCTGCGCTTTGGCACTTGTCTTCGCTCGCATGTTATCGAAACTATACCCGTGATTCGGCTGATAGGACAAGCATGCCTGGTGATGGTTTTTCTCGGCGTTCTTTTAGCCCAGGAAAAACAGCCCCCGGCGTTCGAATTCAAACCGCCAATTGTGCGGGAAAGTGTCTTTAAGGAAGGTTTGGGACTTTTGGATCGCGAGCGCGATGACTATGCGAGTGCAATTGCCACCTTTGCTGGAAATTATGTCGCAGCAAGGAATGCCGATGCCGACTCATTGGTTTTCGCGACGAAAGCGCTTGGCCTCTCACTTCATCTCTCATCTCGCAACAAACGGGCAATGGTGACAAAGTTCCAACTGAGCAAGGGGACGATGCCCAGGAAAATCGAAGAGAAGTATAGCCCAAAGGCTTTATCTGCTTTGTTTCTCGCCCGAGCTGAGACCCTCTTCCAACAGAAGGGGGCGAAGAACCGCCTCCTTGCGCGTGCTCTTATCGATCTCGCAGTCACGATCGATCCGCATAATGAAGATGCCATCTATGCCTTTGAATTGCAAAAGATCGACTATGGGAAATTAAAGTGGAGTCAATTTACCGATGTGACCAGGCTTAAGGCTCCTTAGTCCTTGAGGTAAGGTTCGAGGGCCTCCCGCAAGGCTGTTCTGGCCCGGAAGAGTTGGCTTTTCACTGCGGAGACGGAGAGTTCCAGGACGTCCGCAATTTCCTCGTAGGGCATTTGTTCGTAGCGTCGTAAAATCACCGCCAATCTTTGTTTTTCAGGAAGTGATGCGATGGCAAGATCAACGACCTTTTTGAGTTCGGCGTTGGCCAGCGAGTGATCAGGCCGGGACTGGGGATTTGTATCCTCAATGGACTGGTGCCACTCATCTTCCTGCTCATCAAATGAGTGCTCCTTGCGCCGCGACTTCTTTCGCGTGACGTTGAAAACCAGATTACGGGTAATTGTAAAAAGGAAGGTGGTGAATTTGGCACTGGGCTCGTAGCGTTTGGCTGATTTCCACAAACGGATAAACACCTGTTGGGCGATATCCTCGGTGTCGGCCGAGCGGTTGGTCATCTTAGCAACTGTCCCAAGAACAGCGTGCTGATGCTTCTCAACCAGCCTCGCAAATGCCTTTTCGTCGCCACGCGCGACCAGTGCCATCAAGGCCAGATCTTCCTCATTCGCGTCATCTCCCATCGGTCGCTTGATCTAACCCTGTGAGACGCTATCAGTCGCGCGAAATTTTCACACTTCTTCAGCTTCGATCAAGTCGTCGAAGGTTTGGCGCTTTCTGACAACCTTTGCCCGATCGCCATCGACCAGGATTTCAGCGGGAAGGGGATGGGAATTGTAGGTCGAGGCCATGACCATTCCGTAGGCACCGGCGCTCATTAAAGCGATCAGGTCTCCTGGGAAGAAGCTCGCGACCGGGCGATTCTGGCAGAAGAAATCGCCACTTTCACAAATAGGGCCAACGACATCGACCGACTCGACCGCGCCGCTTGGTTCGGCAACGGGGACAATTTCATGGTGCCCCTCGTAGAGTGCCGGCCGGATAAGTTGGTGCATTCCGGAATCGACTATCTTGAAAGTCTTTGTCGTGCCTTTCTTCTCGTAAAGACAACGCGAAACGAGAATCCCGGCATTTCCCGCAATGAAACGACCAGGTTCAAGAAGAATTTTAAGACCCAGGGTCTCGAGAGTCGGGACGATGGCGGCGGCATACTTATCGGGAGTCAGCGGGCGGGTCTCCTCTGGTTGGTCCGTCCACCAGGATTCATCTCCTGAAGCGAGAGCCTCCTCGTAAATGATGCCGATTCCTCCGCCAATCGAGAAGAATTCGATGCCGTAGTCTGACTTGAGTTGCGCCGCAAGTGGGGCGACTTTCTCCACGGCCTCGACGAACGGGGAGACCGAGGTGAGCTGCGATCCAATATGCATCTGGAGCCCCTTGAGGTTGAGGTTGGGAAGTTTCGAGGCTCGCTCGTAGGCATCCAGGATAGACTCAAAGTCGATCCCGAACTTATTCTCGGATTTACCGGTGGAGATATATTTGTGGGTTTTGGCGTCCACATTGGGGTTGACGCGAAAGGCAATGGGAGCTGTCAGACCGAGTTCGCCCGCCACTTGGCTGATAAATGCGGCCTCCTCCTCGGATTCGACGTTTATGGAGTAAATCCCTTCTTGAAGAGCATATTCGATCTCGGTCCGTGTTTTACCAACGCCCGCAAAAGTGCACTTGCCGGGATCTCCACCAGCCTTGATCACGCGATAAAGTTCACCGCCGGAGACGATATCGAACCCACTGCCCAGACCTGCCAGAAGCTTCAGAACGGATAGATTGGAATTCGCCTTCACGGCGTAGGCAACCTCGTGGTCAATTGCTGAGAAAGCAGTATCAAGGCGGGTGAACCGGTCGCGAAAAGTCTCGGCAGAGTAGACATAAAGCGGAGTGCCGTGCTCTTCAGCAAGATCAGCGATCGAAACGCCTTCACAGTGAAGACTGCCATTGGAATAGTGGAAAGAGTGCATCAGGAAAGTCGCGTATCGTCGACGGGGATCCGATCCTGTCAAGACTGCACCCGTTTGCAAAACGATCAAATTGTGAAAAAAATGTGAGCGTTTCGGCCGTAAAAAGGTCTGTATAGCCAATGATGCTTTCCAGTGATGGCGGCGAAGGCCGAAAAAAGTGGGTGATGTTGCAGTCGCCCGGGGTAAACACCGCTACGATGGGGGTGCTGTTGATGCTGTCTGTTTATCTCGGCTTAAGTCTTACTTTCCGATGGGCAGGAGAGCCCTCCCTGGAATCCATCTATGCTTGGGGAAGCCTCTCGTGGGAAGGGCTTACAAAAGGCGAGATCTGGCGGCTTTTTACCCATATTTGGCTTCACGGTAATGCGACCCATCTCGCTGTGAATGCCGCTCTTTTTTACTATGCTGCGGCAAGACTGAGTCATGTCTTGAACAACCGGCGTATTTTCTCATTGTTCCTGGTATGTGGGGTTGGATCCGGAATCGCCCACGTGATCTCTCAGGCCTGTTTCCCTGAAATCCCTGCAATGATCGGAGCGTCCGGTGGTGTGACGGGCCTTTTGCTGGGCTTCTTCTCAATCTCTCCGGATTCCCGCATGTTACTCTTGAATATCTCTGCCCGAAATCTCTCAAAAGGAGTCCTGATCTCGAGTGCTCTGCTCTTTGCCATGAGTCCCTGGCTTAACCTTCCGCTCCTGGCTGATTTGGGTCACTGGCTTGGGTCAGCGATTGGTGATTTTGTATTTAGATCGGCCCATTTGGTCCACTTCGCCGGAGGGCTTCTCGGATGGACTATGATTGCTCGTTTTTTTCCAAAACTTCTGACCTCGGACGACCTCTCCCGGATGCGTCTCGAGAGGGAGGCCAATCGAGCCATGCGTTAGGAGCCAGTGATGGTTTGACGGCAAAGACACAAGCTGATTGACTTCGGCCACATGGGGAAGAAATCTGTTTTAGTGACTGGTGGCGCCGGATATATCGGCTCTCATACCGTCCGCCTTTTAAATGCTGAAGGCTATCAAGTCGTTGTCCTCGACAGTCTGGTCTACGGTCATCGGGATGCGGTGATTGACCCTTCCGTGGAACTCGTCATTGGAGCAGTGGGGGATCGCGACCTTCTGACCCGTCTCTTTGAGGAGCATCAGTTTGTTGGTGTCATTCACTTCGCAGCTTATGCCTACGTCGGCGAATCAGTGAACGACCCACTGAAATATTACCGGAATAATACGGCGGAACCGCTCACTTTACTCGAGGTCATGTCGGCCTTCGAGTGCCGCTCATTCGTCTTCTCGTCGACCTGCGCGACCTATGGAGAACCGGAACGCCTGCCTCTGACCGAGGATCATCCTCAAAAACCAGTCAGCCCCTACGGTAAGAGCAAATTAATGGTCGAGTGGATCCTTGACGATTGTGATGTGGCCTGGGACTTAAAAAGCGCGGCACTCCGCTACTTCAATGCCAGCGGTTGCTCAACCGATGGATTGATTGGGGAAGACCATCAACCGGAAACACACTTGATTCCTCTCGTGCTGCAGGCTGTCAAAGGGGAAATCCCCGAGATTACCGTCTTTGGTACGGATTACCCGACTGATGACGGCACCTGCATTCGCGACTACATTCATGTTGAAGACCTGGCATCCGCGCATCTTCTTGCCTTAAAGCATTTGATCGCCGGAGGCGATTCCGTTCGGTGCAACCTTGGAACCGGGGTGGGAATCTCAGTCAAGGAGATCATTGATATCGCGACCGAGGTTACCGGTAAGCAGGTCCCGGTAAAGTTTGGCGACCGGCGTCCCGGAGATCCCGCCCATCTTGTCGCAGACCCCAGACTGGCAAAGGAGATCCTCGGCTGGGAGGCCACCCGCAAGGATGCCCGCTCCATGATAGAAACGGCCTGGCAATGGATGTCCAAACCACACGGAGGAAGATTCCCGTCATAAAACAGCTAGATATACAGTGTAACTACACTTTTTTCTTGATATCGCATCCAAACCGAACGATCTCTTACTTAGAAAATGTTAAGGATACCAAATTCAAACGATGGACGAAGGTCTATCTCCCAGACCTTCAAGAAGGGGTTCAGCTTGGTTGAGCTTCTTGCCGTGATGGCCATTATCGCCATTCTTCTTTCACTCGCCTCGGTGGGAATCAGCAGGATTGGAAAAGGGCAGGGGGTTACTGCCGGCCTGGCAATCGGAGAGGGGCTTCTTGCTCAGACCAGAAGCCTGGCCATGAACCAGAATACACGGGCCCGTTTGATCATTCACGGTGATCTCAATGATGCGGACCCGATCCAGCGTGAACGATATCGCCGTATGATGATGGTGGTTTACAAACAAAGCGATGATGAGGGGAGGGAGTTGGATGATTGGACCCGCGCCGGGTCCCCGACGTTTTTACCTGCAGGTGTTTATTATAGTCCGGAGTTCAGCAAAGCTGATATGAGGACCGGAGGGGTTCTCCCTGAGGATCGGCATCAGTTAACCTCGCTAGCTTCCGACGTCCGCCAATGCTACTTCTACGAGTTTAATGGTCAGGGGATTTGCACGACTCCGGGGGCTGGATTCGTCATCGTCAGCGGCTCTCGTCCGAACAACGTCCAGCAGCCCATCTTGGGTGGAAAACGTGATCTGGGTGGCTTTGTGGTCCTCAAAAACGGAAGCACGACTTTGATCAGAGACATCGAGCAACTCGGTGTCGTTGGAAGTAACTAAACCTACGATTGCTCAGAAATAATGAACTTATCACTCTCCAGCCCAGCGAACACAAGGCGTAAGGGCTTCACCCTCGTCGAAACCGTCATCGCATTGGGAATCCTCGTCGTTCTGATCACAGGCTTTATGGCCGTGTTTGGGCCTGCCGCCCGGACAATCAAGAAGACCCTCTCAACCGACGAAGCCAGTCGACTTCAGGCCACTCTTCAGTTGGAGCTGCAGATCATTCGTGATGGACGCGAAAGGCAGCAGTTTCAAAACGATCCCTTCCGCAAGGCTCTGCAATGGATCTCCCAATCAGAGCAAACCGGCGAGACCATCATCATCTACAAATACCGGGCGCAACCAGGGCAGGTTCGTCGAGATGGCACCCTTGAACCTGCTCCGCGCGAGCCAGGACAGATCGCAGGCTCAAACTTCATTGTGCAGCCAATGGTGAGGCGCCTCAGTGATACTCTTTTTCAAGAGGACATTCAATCAGTCGAGGGGCGGGTTTTCTTCGTCAAATTACGCCAGATGGTTTACGAAGGCGAGGGTCTCAGAGTGAGTGATGAGCCAGGAAGGATTACTGATCCAAACATCCCCGGACAGGATTACGCGCAGAGCCCGCAGGATTATCCTGAAGCAACGGTCGTCTTCCAGGCGGAATATTTCAACCTTCCGACGACGAAACTTCAATACCTGGAAAACAGCTTTGATCCCGCTAATTTCACTCGTCCGATCTTCTCTCGCAACCTTTCCGTGAGTCGCTAGAACTTGCCCTTTATTATGAAATACTCTCAAAAACAAAATCGGGATGCCAGAGGATTCACTTTGTTGGAGTTGATGGTGGCGATGACGATTACGATCGTCCTGGTGCTGCTGACACTTGTCATTACCGGAACCGCGATTGATGCGTGGAAGGCTGCCCGGACTGAGATTCGGGCTGCAGGACAGGCTAAAATCATGCTGAATGCCTTGGGCCGTGACCTCGAGTCATTGGTCACAAGAATGGGGAATAATGACGTCCAGTGGCTCATTGCCACGTCAACCAGCGGTCAGATCGGACCTCCGTCCGAGGAAAGCCCGAACGCGGTCCAACTCACCTTTTTCACGTCAGCCTCCGACCGATACAATGGTAATGCCGGCAGTCGCGAGAAGCTCGATGGGGACGGCCCCAATCGCAATTCCGACATTGGGGGCGATATTTCGGCAGTTTCTTATGAGCTTGACTTCGTTGACCCGGTTTTCGGCAGTCAGAGCAATCGGTTCGCGACCTTCGTTCTTTACCGAAACCTTCTCGATCCGGACGAAACATATGCGGGCGTCACAGGAGAGAAAAATCTGGAGCAGGCATTCCGTAATCGCGCAGGCGGGAATGAGCTTGCCGATTTGATGTGCGAAAATGTTTTCGAATTCACGGTCACGTTTGTGGTGACCTACCGTGACGTTGACGGGCAGGTCAAAACAACCAAACTTCCTGTCATGGCATCAAACCCCCAGGGGGGTGGCCAGGAAGTCATCAAATCCTTCGCCGTCAATGGTACGGGATTGGCGCCTAACCAAAACACCAGTTCTCAATACGCGGGTGGCCGGATCTCGGCAGTGGAGCTGTCGATCACCGTGCTCACCGACGAGGGCGTCTCCATCTTGAAGCGGAGTCCCTTTCGAAATGACAACGAGAGAGCTCTCTTCATTGAAAAAAACGGATACCGCTACAGCCGTTCGGTCACGATCCCACAAGGGTGATTTTTTTCAAAGTTCTTCTTGATTAAGAAGAGGGGGGAGATTACTTCCTCCGCCGTCAGAGAGACAGTGCTTAGCGCGGGTGGCGGAATTGGTAGACGCGCCAGACTAAGGATCTGGTGTCCATTGCGGACGTGGGGGTTCGACTCCCCCCTCGCGCACCATCTGGCTTCATTCGGGATTTTTTTTGAGACAAAACCTTTCTCTTCAGGCATTCTTATCTTTGTAACGATGTTCGGGAGCAAGAAATCACTCGGTAAAGCATGGCAGGACTGGCTTGATGACAGTGCACCAAGGCTACTAGCCTATGCCCGGGCACGCTGCAACAATGCCCAGGAAGCCGAGGACCTTCTCCAAGACGCTCTCATCAAACTTTGGGGATACCAAGAGGAGAGGGGGCATCGCCCTCCGGACCTCCCGCTCGCCTTCTCAGTCATGCGCTACCTTGGCTTGGACCACGGGCGCCGCAAAGGCCGTCGCGAAAAGAGGGATCAAAAAATCATTCAATTTCAGAAAGGCGAAGACCATTGGCTCGATCCGGCGCTCGAAGAGACCGAGGAAGCCGAACTCCTAAGGAGAGAAGTCGAGTGCTTACCCGAAAAACTCCGCGAGGTCCTGACTCTCAAGATTTGGGGTGGACTTACTTTCGCCGAAATTGGGAGCCTTCTCAAGATTTCACAAAACACGGCAGCATCCCGTTATCGTTACGCACTGGAGCAACTTCAGAAAAAGCTTAAACACCTTCAAAAAACACAAAATGGATAATTCATTGGAACATCTCGAATCCAAGCTGGAAGACTTGATTCCCAGAAGCCTGAGTGACGGGGGACGGGATCGATGTCACTCGCTGATCGATGATTTGGTGGCCAAGAGCGGGCCGGTCACTGAGGCTTCCCGGCCCCTCCGTTCATGGCTGGGGAGCGCCGGGGCAGCAGCAGCAGCATTGACCATCGGCATCGGAGGAGGCTGGTATGTTGGAATCGATCATGATGGCGCTTCAGTAGTCGGGTCCACCGTCTCAAATAGCGAGAGGCTCGTGGAGGAGTTCGATCAACTTGACCACGAAGCATGGCTTCTGACCGAAGACTCGCCGGAGGTCTACGTTAGCAAAACGGGTGAAATACGCGAGATCTCACGGGAAGTTGAGGTGACCAAGGAGGTCGTGCAACACCGGGAAAGTGGGGTTGTCGTGACGGTGGAAACAACTGATCACCACGTCGTCGATTCAGTAAAAAGCGAATTCTAGCCCCGAAGATCGTGAAGATTCTTACCCTCATCGCATTCAGCCTTCTCACACATCTTGCCTTAGCCGGTGAGTTACCGTGGATCGGCGTTTCGTTGAATTCTCCCACGCCGGAGCAGCGGGAAGATATCCCCTTGGACCAGGGGGTGGGTTTCTTTGCCGGTCAAGTGGTCGCAGAAGGTCCTTTGGCGAAGGCCGGTGGTCAGGAAGGTGATCTTTGGTGGAAATTTGACGGCCAAATTCTCATCAACAAAGGGCAAATGGTGGTGCTTCTTCGCGGGAAATCGGCCGGTGACGAGGTTGAAGTTGAATTTTATCGAGATGGCAAACTTCAAAAGCTCAATCTGATTTTGGAGATTTGGCAGCGGCGAAACCTTATTCCCGTCAGCATGGTTCCGGAACGCCCTCCGTGTTTGCGCGTCCTCGCCAAGCGCGAGCAGATCGCACGAATCACACTGGCGGACAAGGAGTTAAGTCTTGAGAATGAGGGCGACAAATGGCGCTTTAAAATCAAAGAAGGAGAATCAGTCGTATTATCATCTCTTGTTGGAGATCAGGATCTCAGTGATAAGGTCCCCGCAAAATGGCATGGCCCGTTCATCATTCTAAAACAGACTCTCGAGAGCAGCAACAATGCTTCAGGACCATCAGCGAAGCGACGAGTGAGATACGTGCCTGATCCAAAATCTCCCGCGGAATGACATTGACGGGACGTGCATCATCGGTAGTCTGAACGTTTTTTGCTTCCGTCCTTGCTATTGCGCTTGGTCCCTCGCAGTGTCGTGACATGCATCCTGATGTCGCGAAGTTGGTGGAAGCGGGCCGAATTACCGAGGCCGTTGGTGAAAGACTCTCAAAAATTGCTCCCGGATCTTTCCGGATCCACAAGAATTATGGAGGCGGAGTGGTCACCGATTGGGATCTTTTCAACGGCAAGGTCACCATTGATTTTGAGATCGAAAAGGGGAAAGTCATGGGCTTAAAGCTTGCTCTTGAGAAAACTGAGTCAGTTGAACCCGGTGATCTCCGGGCCCAGAAAGTGAGCCAACTTGGGGAACTCAAGGAATTGGCCGAAAAGGACCCTGTTGAACTCGTAGCTCGTACCGTTCAAAGCCGCGGCGGAAGCATGACAATGGACCAACTTGATGCAGAACTCTGTGGGAGTGTCGTCGCTGAGCCAGGTTATAAGAAGTGGTGGGAAAAGACGAAGAAAGCACTTCGTGAGAGCAAGCGTGTTTCTGTCCCAACCAAGCGAACTGATCCGCTGGTTCTGCGTGATGAATCCACTGGACCGGGAGAGGCTCTGGTCGAAGACCTTGATCAGGCTCGCACCCCCAAAGGGCGCGTCAAAGCATTTGAAGCGATCCAGCGCGAGGCTCCACTTGTTGCTGCAACCGAGGGCCTCCTCGCTCGTGCTTTTGAGATTGTGAATGATGCCGCACTCAAGCTGATGAAGCTCGCGCCCGCTCAGTCTTTGGAATTGATCGCACTCCGAAATGAGATCGCCGAGGAAACCAAACAGGAGGAGTCAATCTCCGGGGATGCTCCGAAACTCGCCGAGGTTCTACAAGTTGCTGACGGTAATCTTTCCGAAGATCTCAACCAAGTCGCCGCAGCTCGTCTGAAACGTATTCTAGAAGCGTTCCCGGCGGCCTTTGGTGACGAGTGGGTCGTCAAGATCCTTTCGGTGTTCGGTCGAATCAGTTCACGTGGAGTTTCCGAGATCGCCAAGCTCCTAAGCGAGCAGGGCAAGACCGAGGAACTCAATAGTCATATCAAGGTGGCTCTCTCTCGCCACGCCCTCGGACCAGATGCCCTGGCCTGGATTTGCCGCGAGCGAAAGAAGGCCGCAGTCGAAGTCTTTGATGGTTCGGTTGGATCGGTGATTTTAACCGTCCTCGAGCAGGACTCCCTCGATGATGGACCTCGCCGAAGCGGACGCCTTGGTAATTTCCTCCTCGATGACAAGGAACTCATTGCCGATCTCCTCGATGGCATGGAGCTTAATGACGTCCGCAACTTTGCGCGCAAACTCCTCGCAAGCCCAGCTTTCCCTGATCTCGACCGCAAGTCCCTGATGGCTCGCGTCATCAAGAAGGTGCCCGAGACTCAAGAAATGGTCACAGGCGAGAATAAGTCGAAAGGTGATGATACTCTCTTGGTTTCCTACGAAAGTCTCGATCGGCGGAAGGCTGAATACGAGGAACTCGTCAACAAGCGAATCCCGGGCAACGTCAAGGAGATCTCAACGGCCCGTGCGCATGGTGACCTTCGTGAGAACTTTGAGTATCATGCCGCCAAGCAGATGCAGGGTGTTTTGAACTCCCGCAAGAACGACCTCGAGCGCGATCTCGAGCGCGCCCGTCCAACCGACTTCAAAGGTGCCGATACTTCAGCCGTGAACATCGGAACCAAGATGGTCGTCTCCATTGAGGGTGGCGGGGAACTCAAAATGTCCATGCTCGGAGCATGGGATGGAGATCCGGATAAAAACATCGTTTCCTATCTTTCCGATATGGGTCAGATCCTGCTGGGCAAGGCAGTCGGCGACACCGCCAAGATTCGCGATATGGAAACCGAGGAACTCATCACGGTGACTGTCGTTTCAATCGAAGCGATCTAGGTGAATCGACACCCAACAACCTTTTCTTAACACACTCATGTCAAACACCACCATTCAGTCCATCAAAGGCCGTGAAATCATCGATTCACGTGGAAATCCTACCGTCGAAGTTGACGTCACCCTTTCCGGGGGTGCGTTTGGACGCGCTGCGGTTCCTTCGGGAGCCAGCACCGGCGAGCACGAAGCCTGGGAGCTTCGTGATGGCGACACAAAGCGTTTCCTTGGTAAAGGCGTCCTTGGAGCCGTTGCCAATATCAACGATAAGATTGCCCCGGCTCTCCTTGGGAATTGCGCGACCGACCAGCCTAGCATCGATCAAGCGATGCTCACGCTTGATGGCACCCCCAATAAGAAAAATCTCGGAGCAAACGCCCTTCTTGGGACCTCGCTTGCGGTTGCCCGTGCTGCTGCTGCTGCCTCCGGTCTGCCCCTCTACAAGTATCTTGGAGGCCCCAACGCCAAGGTTCTTCCTGTGCCGATGATGAACATCATCAACGGTGGTTCACACTCCGATGCCCCGATTGCTTTCCAGGAGTTCATGATTCGACCCGTTGGTGCTGAGACCTTCAGCAAGGCGATCCAAATGGGAGCTGAAATTTTCCACAGTCTTAAAAAAGTTCTTCACGACCGTGGTCTTTCCACTGCAGTGGGTGACGAAGGCGGATTCGCTCCGACATTCGACGGAACGGAAGATGCTCTTGATACCATCAGCCTCGCAGTTGAAAAGGCGGGTTATAAGATCGGTGAAGACATCACTTATGCGCTCGATTGCGCTGCTTCCGAGTTCTTCGAAGATGGCGTTTACAATTACGCCAAATTTGAAGGTGAGAGCGGAGCCAAGCGTGGATCTGA
This sequence comes from uncultured Verrucomicrobiales bacterium, assembly GCA_913060685.1. GTDB lineage: Bacteria > Verrucomicrobiota > Verrucomicrobiia > Verrucomicrobiales > Akkermansiaceae > SW10. Next base: position 3,949 of record CAJXVQ010000056.1, on the reverse strand, counting down.
CGAACAGGCAGCATACCTTGCCGAGCTTTGCTCAAAGTATCCCATCGACTCCATTGAGGACGGTTGCGATGAGAATGATTGGGATGGCTGGAAGGTCCTGACTGATAAGATCGGTGATAAAGTTCAGCTGGTGGGCGATGATCTCTTCGTCACCAATGTTGATTTCCTCCAAAAGGGCATCGATCTTGGGGTTGCAAACTCCATCTTGATCAAGGTCAACCAGATCGGCACCTTAACCGAGACCTTCGATGCCATTGAACTCGGAAAGGCCCACCGCTACAATTCCGTGATCTCCCACCGCTCCGGCGAGACCGAGGACAGCACGATTGCTCACCTCGCCGTCGCGACCAACGCTGGTCAAATTAAGACAGGCTCGATGAGCCGCTCAGACCGGATTGCCAAATACAATCAGCTCCTCCGGATCGAGGAGGCACTGGGCGGAAGCGCGATCTACGGCGGTCACTAAGCCAATCCCGGATCTCAGGTTCGACTTTCAAAGCCGCAGGGATCTCCTGCGGCTTTTTAATTTAGACTTCCTAAATAATTATCTCGGGATATTGTCGTTTGAAATGAGCTATCGATTGCGCGCCGAAACCAAACCTTCTGCGGAGTTTTCCGATGCGTCCGCTCCTCGCGGCTTTTTTGGGAAACCCACTCTGATCGTTTTCTGGTTCTTCGTTCTTGCAGCATGCCTTGCGGTCGCCATCCCGGCTTTTCCCCAGTATCAACTCTTGCGGGATATCGAGACTGAGCTTGCTGACGCAGAACGTGAAGAACTTCGAATGCGCAAGAAGAGCAAACAGCTTGAGGCTGAAGTTAAGGCCATCAAAAAAAACCCGCGCTATTTGGAAGCGCGGGCCCGGGATCCCCTCCGATACCAAATCAAAGGGGAAACGATCATTCAAATCGCAGACTAGATCGTCATCGAATTGAAGCCGCCGTCGACCACGATCTCGGTTCCAGTGATGAATCCGCCGGCCCGATTAGAGGCAAGAAGAAGAGTGGCACCAATCAACTCCTGAGGGTTTCCAAATCGGGAAGCGGGAGTGTGGCGGAGGATTTCCGCGACTCGTGATTCGTCGAGAACCTTCCGGTTCTGCTCGGCCGGGAAGAAGCCTGGCACGAGTGTATTCACCCGGATATCACGGTCAGCCCATTCGCGGGCAATATTGCGAGTCAGGTTATGAACCGCAGCCTTGGAAGCAGAGTAGGTGAAGACCCGGGAGAGGGGGTTGAGTCCGGAGATTGAACCCAGATTGATAATGGAAGCCTGAACATCGCGGCTGAGGAAATAGTTTCCAAAGACCTGGCACGCCCGCATCACTCCAACGAGGTTGACATCGAGAATCTTGAGAGCCTCTTCATCGGTGATTTCGACGAAAGGGGTGGGGGAATTAATCCCGGCACCATTAACGAGAATATCGATTTGGCCGGATTGTTCGACGACGGAGTTGAGGAGTTCGTTGAGCGAATGGCGGTCGCTGGCATCGGCGTGGGCGAAGTATCCCTTGCCGCCGGCTTCCTCGATGACCTTGAGTCGCTCGTTGGCTTTCTCCTCGTTGCGCCCCACCAAGACGACCTCTGCACCGGCCTGTGCCAGGCCAAGAGCCATGTAGGAGCAAAGTTCTCCAGTGCCACCAATAATGACGGCGGTCTTCCCTTCGAGACCGAACATTTCCTTCAGAAATTGTGCTGTTTTCATTATGTGAGGAGCCTAGTGCTTGGGTGGCTGGCGGCAAGAAATGATCCAAGAACTTTCGCGGTTCGCACGTTCTACCCAGTGTAAGAACTGAGTCTCCACAAGTCGGAGAAGTAAAGCTCAGCCAAATAGTACCACTGTCGCTTCCCTTAACCGGATTAATTGTGAAAAAGGGGGCCTCATCCGGTCGCGTTCATTCGGTTCCAGAGAGTCTCATCGCGGGAGGTGCCAAGACCGTGACCATCGTCAACTGACTCAATCCAGGCGACTGGGGCAATTGATCACAAAATCGCAGAATTTTCGGTAGCCATTGGACCACGAGTGGCTACCTTTTGGTTGTTGATGAAGTGCGATTCGTGTCAGGAGAAAGCTACCGTGTTTTACACCCAGGTGTCGGACGGTAAGCTTAAGAAGTTTGTACTCTGCGAGGCGTGCGCTCAGGAGAAGGGGATCACAAGCCCCGATGGCCTTTTGATGGCTGAAGAGTTGCTTGGCGGTTCGCCTCCCCCGAACCAGCCGATTGGCCCCTTTCCGGCAGTCGCCCAAGAAGATTGCCGTGCTTGTGGATTCACCTTGGAAGATTTTCGAAAAGTCGGTCGCTTGGGCTGCCCGCAATGTTACGAAGCCTTCTCCCAAGAGATCATACAGCGCCTGCCCTCAATGCATAAGGCAGCCAGCCACAAGGGCTACATTCCGGAGGGCTTGGTCAAGCAGCAAGCCATCCGCTCCGAGCTCACAAGCCTCTCCACGGATCTGGAGAGAGCGATCTCCGAGGAGCGATTCGAGGATGCCGCTGCGCTCAGAGACCGAATCAGCAATCTGGAGAAGAAAGAGGAAGGAGTGGCTTCGTTATGATGCGTTTCGCCACACTTTTGAAGCACCCCGCCGATTGGATGACGGGACACGACGCCGAGACTTCGGTCGTCCTGACAAGCCGGGTTCGCCTCGCCCGCAATCTGGCGCAGTCACCATTCCCGGGTTGGGCTCGAAAGAAGGAGCGCCAAGCAGTGCGCGATTCCCTGCAAGGCAAGGTCGAATCCCTGCCCGGAATGAAAGACGGATTCTCCCACGAATTGTCGGAGCTCGAGCCACTCCAGAAACAAGTTCTCGTCGAGCGCCACCTCATCAGCCGCGAGCAGGCCGCTCGAAATGAAGGAAGCGGCTCGGTCGTGAATCGCAAGCAGACCCTGAGCCTCATGATTAACGAAGAGGACCATCTTCGCATCCAGGCGATCCGACCAAGTCTGCAGCTCAGGGAAGCCTACAAGCTGGCCCACGCTATTGATCAACGGCTCGAGGGGGTTGTGGATTTTGCGGTCGATGCCAAACTCGGATATCTGACGGCTTGTCCCACTAATCTGGGGACCGGAATGAGGGCCTCAGCCATGCTTCATCTCCCGGGATTGGTCCTGAGTGATCAAATCGGCCCGGTTTTGAAGGGGATCAGTAAGCTCGGTCTTGCCGTTCGTGGCCTCTATGGGGAGGGGACCGAATCGCTCGGCAATCTTTACCAAATTTCCAACCAATCGACTCTTGGTGAAACCGAAGAGGAAATTCTAGATCGCCTTACCAAGGTCATTGGGGATGTCGCTCGTTATGAGACCCAGGCTCGCGCGAAGTTGGTGGCTGAAGACCCAATCATGGTCAGGGACCGAATCGGACGGGCTGCCGGCAACCTCACCTACGCGCACATCATCACTTCCAAGGAGGCCTTGAACCATTTGTCCATGCTGCGTCTCGGCGCGGATCTGGACTTCATGCCATCCTCACTTGTTGAGATTTGTGATCGCCTCTTTATGGAAACCCAACCGGCACACCTTCAGTGGAGGGCCGGCAAGAAGCTTCAACCGGAAGCCCGCGATATAATTCGGGCTCAAATGATCCGCGAGCATTTGCATTCGTCGATGCCACCTGCTATTGATATTACAGGAAAAGAAAGTTAACCGAGCCCCCAACGAAAGAACCTCATGAACAATTTCACACCACGCGCCCAGCAGGTGCTGGCGCTGGCCCGAAAGGAAGCCGACCGTTTTAATCACAATTACATTGGAACCGAGCACGTCCTGCTCGGACTGATCAAGCTTGGTCAGGGAGTCGCCGTGAGCGTGCTCCAGCGTATGGGTCTCGATTTGGAATCAGTTCGAATGGAAGTCGAGAAGGAAGTAGGCACTGGTCCTGATTCCAAAACCTCAACCAACATTCCTGTCTCTTATACACATCTGACGCTGCCGACGATCTACTCTGTGTAGA
>CAJXVQ010000055.1 GCA_913060685.1 uncultured Verrucomicrobiales bacterium | reverse complement strand
GATCAGCCTCGGTCTCGTGGGCTCGGAGATGTGTATAAGAGACAGCTTCACCACCGTCCCCGAACCATCCACGAGCGTCTTGGGATTACTCGCCGGATTCCTGGTAATCCGCCGCCGCAGGTAAGTTCAAGGCCTCCAAAGCCACCGATTTTTCAAAACCCGCCCCGGAATCACCCGGAGTGGGTTTTTCATTGACTGAATACACGCACACCCAATTCTCTCCGCGCATCGCGGCCACGAAAGATTGATTGGCCCTCACAAGTATCTTCCCCTCACTATGAAACTATTCGCACTCATCCTCGCCGCCACCGCCTCCCTTTCCTTTGCCGGAGAATGGGCCCAAATGTTCGACGGTAAAACGCTCAAGGGCTGGAAAGTCAACTCCGAGAATCCCGAGACCTTTTCGGTCGAAGACGGCGCCATCAAGGTGAAGGGGCCACGCGCCCACCTCTTCTTTGGCGAGGACGGGAATGCCAAGTTCAAGAACTTCGAATTCGAGTGCGAAGTGAAGACTGCCAAAAACGCCAATGCCGGAATCTTCATCCACACCAAATTTCAGGACAAAGGCTGGCCCTCACAAGGCTACGAGTGCCAGGTCAATGCCACCCACAAGGATTGGCGCAAAACCGGCAGCATCTACAGCATGCAGGACGTTAAAAAGCCCGGCCACAAGGACGACGAGTGGTTCACCTACAACATCAAGGTCGAAGGCAAGAAAATCACCGTCACCATCAACGGAAAAGTGACCAACGAATATACCGAGCCTGCTGACCACGCCGAAAAAACCAAACGACTTAGCGAAGGAACCATCGCCCTCCAGGGCCACGATCCCGGCAGCCTCATCTACTTCCGCAAGCTTCGCATCAAGAAGCTGGACTAGCGAAAGTGGCGGAAAGCACACGGCCAGGAAGAAGGAGAATTAATCGCAGTGCTGTAAAGCAGCTTCTGCTGCCAGCGTGCCGCTCGCGAAGCATCCCTGCAAAAGATAGCCACCAGTCGGGGCCTCCCAGTCAATCATTTCTCCCGCCACGAAAACGCCGGGGAGGTCTTTGATCATGAGTTGATCATCGACTGCTTTCCACGGGACTCCCCCGGCCGAAGAAATCGCTTCTGCAAGCGGACGCGGTTGGGTCAACGGAACACGGCAGGCTTTGGCACAATCCGCGAGTTGGGCCACAGATTCGAAGGGCCCATGAAAGTGCTCTAAAATAACCCGCATCGGCTCGCTCAGCTTCCAGCGGTATTGCGACTCGGCGAGGAAGTTCTTTTTGGCGGACTCCATCTTGGCGACGAGCTTCTCAGCCGTGAAAGTGGGTTTAAAATCAAGAGTGACGGCAGGCTCCGACATTTCCCGGAGAGCGGGACCCAAGGCATAAAGGGGACCGCCTTCCATCCCGTAGCGCGTGAGCATGATTTCACCGGGAGCCAACTCCGCGCCAACGGAGGCAACGACATTCTTAAGCGGTTGCCCTTCTATTTGCGGCAGCAGCTCTTCCGGCCAGTCGATCTCCCATCCGCAGTTTGCGGAACAAAGCGGAGCCACCTTGACTCCGGCTTTCTCAAGAGTTGCCACCCATGCCCCATCGGAGCCGGTTTGGGGCCAGGAACCACCCCCCATGGCAAGGACGATGGCGTCGGCTTGCATGACAATCTCTCCCTCTAAGGTCTCAAATTTTGCCTCTCCGCTGGCGAGCGAGGTGAGTCGGTGACTCATGAGAAACTTCACTCCCTGGGAGCGAAGGTTTTCCACCCAACGACGAAGGAGCGGAGCGGCTTTGAGAGCCTTGGGATAAACCCGGCCGGACTTCTGCACAAAGGTCCCGACATCGAGTCGGGCAGCCCAAGCACGAATCGCCTTGTTGTCAAAGTCGGCGAGCGCCCGGGGCCAAAAGTCGGCGGGCTGGTCCGGTCCCCGGTATCGGGTCACAAAGGAATCGAGCTCTTCCGAGTGGGTCAAATTGAGCCCGCCTTTACCCGCCACGAGAAACTTCCGCCCCACCGAGCGCTTTTGGTCACAGAGAGTGACTTTGGCTCCGGCAGCGGAAGCAACTTCGGCAGCCCGCAATCCTGCCGGGCCGCCTCCAATAACAAGGATATGAGGCACGCCCCCTTATTCCCGCGGAGCCGCGAAGACGCCAGCAAAGTTTTTGCGGAAAGCCCAGATGAGGAAAACTTCCATCACGAGAACCGCGAAGCCTACCGGGTTGAAGGCCTTGGCGAGGAAGAGATCATAAAGAAGGATATTGGCCACGATGGGGCCAAGAATGACGAGGCCAACGGGAGCAAACCGCTTACTGATGAGAGCAAGGCCGCCTGCAATTTCGAGCACCTTTACCACCGCCAGAAAACCGGACGGAGCAATGGCACCCATGAAATTTAAAGCTGCTTCCGGTGGAGTGGGGCCTCCCATTGGGATAAATTTCAGGAAAAAATTCAGTCCAAAAACAACGAAGGCGAGGCCGAGGAGATTGCGGATGATGAGGATGGTTTTGTTCATTATTTTTTGGTTTTAAGTTTCTTGAGGAAAGTGACGATGTCGGCCGGTTCGGCGCGTTGGCGATAGTCGGCATTCAGAAAGGCCCAACGAATGACGCCTTGCTGATCGATGATGTATGTCGCCGACAAGGGGAGGTCTCTGTCGCCGGCCTTTTCGCCATTGTATTTGGTGAGGTCGAACAATCCCTTGTAGAGCTTCTCAACCTCGGGAGTGAGTTGGAAGACGAGGCCGTATTTCTTGGCCACTTCGTGGTTCAAATCTGTCAGGACGGAAAAATCCAACTTGTGCATTTCGGTAGTAGTCATTGCCTTGCCGGGCAGCTCCGGGGTCAGAGCCATGAAGCTTGCACCTTGGGCCCGGATCTCGGTAAGTTTGTCCTGATAGGCCGCCAGGGCAATGTTGCAATAAGGACACCACCCGCCGCGATACCAGGTCAGAACAACCGGCCCTTTTTTGAGTGCTTCAGAGAGAGTGATCTCCTGGCCAATGGGATTCTTCAGAGTGAAGTCAGGGGCTTTTTCGCCAACCTGTTTGGCAGATTTCTCAATACCGGACTTCCCGACAGCTGCGATTCCTTTCGCAAACTCCGCGCGCACTTCGGCGGGAACAACTTTGGCGGCACCAGCCGACTTGGCCTCAAGTTGATCCTTAAGGGCGTCTTGAGCAAAAAGTGAAGTGCATAGGCAGACTAAAATGGCAAATGATTTCATGATTGTGGGAAGAGCGGGATGGCCTCGTTTATTTTAGAAGTAAAACCGCCCACACGTATTCCATTTTTCTTCAGGAACCGGGTCAAGGAACCGGACAAAGCGATGGCCGGGGAATTCATCTCCGGCCATCGCGCAAAGTCTTAATATTCTGATGAAGGTGACAAACCTAGTTTGACTCTCCAGCGGTCGCTTTAAAGTCAAGACGGATGATGACTTCATCCCGGATGAGGTCGTCGGTTTTACCCGCGTAGACGATGCCGAAGTCCTTGCGATTGATATCGAACTCAGCCTTGAAACTCGCAGTGGATCCCTCACGACTGGCCGTGACGGGAAAGGTGATATTTTTTTCGGTCCCATGCATCGTAAGATTTCCGGAAACATCATAGGCTCCTTCCCCGGTCTTCGTCGCTTTAGTGAGCTTGAAGGTGGATGTGGAAAATTTTTCAACGTCAAAAAAGTCTGCGGCCTTCAGATGCCCGGTAAGCTTTTCATTATCTGACCAAGTGCTCTCCATCTGGATGGTAAATTCGCCGGCAGTTGGCGTATCGCCACCTTCAGCCATGAAGAAATGACCGGAAAATTCTTTGAATCCGCCATCGTGGGAACCGGTCACTTTCGAGCCGGTGAAGCCAATTGTAGAGGTATCGAGGAAGACATATTTGGTGCCGGTTCCAACGAGTTCAGTCTGAGCGTCAGTGATCGTGGCATCGGTCGTTTCGTCAGCCGGGTTCTTGCACGAGGTCAGCATGGCCGCAGCAAAGACTGACGGAGCGAGGATGAGAATGGTGGATTTCATTTTGTTGGTTCTATGGGTTGGGTGGTTTGATTGGTTAGGAAAGAACGGACTTGAACACTTGCAAGGCCTCTTGGAATTTTGACAGAGATTCAGCATCCTTGACACCGCTTTCAGCGTCAAAGTTATCATAAAACGAGGGGAGCGAGAAGGTCGCCTTGACCTGAGCACCGAGGTGCGGAAGGTAGCCCCCGGCTGCAGCGAGAACATTCGCTCCGCCACGCCCTCCCGGAGAGGTTGCCATGAGAAGCATGGGCTTCTCAGACCAGAGCTTCTGCTCCATCCGGCTGGTCCAATCGAGCACGTTTTTGAAGGCTGCGGTATAGCTGCCATTATGCTCGGCGAGCGCGAGGATAATGCCATCCGAGCCCTGGATCGCGGCGAGGAATTTACCGGCTTCCTCTGGAATACCGGAAGCCTCCTCCCGGTCCTGCGAGTAGATGGGCATTTCGAAGTTGTTGAGATCCAGAGTGGTGATCTCAGCTCCCTCGATCTGCGAGGCTGTGTAGCTGGCGAGGGCAAGATTGACAGATTCGCGATGGGAGGTGCCGGCGATGACGAGGATGTTTTTCATGGTCTTTATTTTGTTAGAGTGAGAAGAGGAAGAAAGAGCTTTCTTCGGACGATTCAAGATGAGGAAGATCACCTTCAATGGCGGCCCCATCTCCGGGCTCGAGAGATTCACCTTCGATGGTGAGGGCTCCGGAGATCAGGTGGATCCAGTGACGTTTCCGTGTGGATGAGGGTGCAAGAGATTCTCCGGCTTGCAAGTGCCCAAAGTGGATCTCGCCATCAGTGCGGATGGCGATGGAATCTTCACGGCCATCCGGCGAAGCAATCAAGGTGAGAGGGCGACCGGCGGCGTGAGCCAAGAGGTCATAGTCGTGATAACGAGGATCGCCGCCGGGGTTGCCCGGCTGGAGCCAGATCTGAAGAAAATGAACCGGATTGTCCGGAGACGGATTAAACTCGGAGTGAACCACGCCGCTTCCGGCCGACATATATTGAAACTCACCCGCCTTGATGGTCCGGCCGTTCCCCATCGAATCCTTGTGCTCCAGCTCACCGGAAATCACATAGGAGAAAATTTCCATCGAATTGTGAGGATGAGATCCGAACCCCTGGCCAGGCGCAACAGTGTCGTCATTGATGACCCGAAGGCTAGCGAAACCACGGTGGTCGGGGTGATCGTGACCGCCGAAGGAAAAGGTGTGGAAGGAATCAAGCCATCCGTGATTTGAGTGAAATCGATCGGAGGCCTTGCGGATTTGAACTCTGACGGGGTTTGTTGTCATGGGTGGACCCTACCCAAATCATTCCATGCTGGCTAATGCTGTCTTCTTTCTCTAAGCATGCTTTATGAGCATGGTTGATTTTGATCTCAGGCAACTTCAATATTTCCTGACGGTAGCGGAACATCTCAATATTTCGGAAGCCGCCCGGACCCTTGGCATGACCCAACCTGCGCTCAGCCGCCAGGTGCGGGCCTTTGAGGACTCCCTCGACTCACCCCTCCTGGAACGTGGAAAACGATCCATCACTCTCACCCGCGCAGGCGAGATCATGGTCAGGGAAGGATCGAGCATCATGCGCTCGGTGGAAACGGGCCTGAAGCGCTTCCACCGCGAAGTCGAGGGCGCGGAGCTGCGGGTCGGCTACGGTCCTTCGCTGGCCAGCGGCTTGATTGAAAAGGCGATCTCGTGTTTCTCCAGAAAGTATCCCGGGGTGAGAGTCAGTTGGTTTGACTACTCGACACAGGAAATGTGGGAAGGCCTTAAAAAAGAAGAGCTCGACCTCATCCTGGAAGTTGAAAATGACGATCCCGCCATTCACTGGCATCGCATCAGCGAGAAACCCTTCCGCATGGCCGTCCCGCCGAACCACCCACTCGCCAAAAAACGCCTCCTCAAGCCCGGGCACCTCAACGGCGAACGCCTCCTCTTACTTTCCCGCCACGATTACCCCGGCTACTGGAACCAGGTCACAACCTACTTCACCGACCATCAGATCGATGCCAAAGTCGTCGGCGAATTCGATGGCATCAGCAGCCTCAAAATGGGCATCGACGCCGGCCTCGGCATGGCCTTCGTCGCCGGAACCCCACCTGGATTAGTCACCATCAGACTCAAGCCCGAACCAGCCCCTCTCTGTATCGCCATCGGCTCCCTGAAGAAGAGAAAACTCACAGAATGGGAACAAGCCTTTATTGATGAGATGTCAGTTGCCAAATAATTAGTGCGTGTGGGGCACCGGTCCGCAGTTTGGGCAGGGGCTGGTCCATTCGACTTCTCCGGTGGCGTAGGTTTCCTGCTTCCAGATGGGGACGCGGGCTTTGATGGAATCGATGAGGTAGCGGTTGGCATCGAAGGCGGCCTCGCGGTGCGGTGAGCTGGTCAGGGTGACGACGGCGCATTCACCGATGGCGAGGGTGCCGATACGGTGGATGGCGACCGCTTTGGTGATGGGGAATTTCTCCATGGTCTCGGCGAGAATGCGTTCGCCTTCCTTTTGTGCCAAGACGGGGTGATTGGTGTAGTGGAGTTGAGTGACATCGCGACCTTCGTGGTGGTTGCGGACGAGGCCCTCGAAAAGGACGAGGGCTCCGCAGGTGGGATCCTGCATCCCGGCGCGGAGAGCGGTGATGTCGAGCGGAGTTTTTTGGATGGAGAACATGGGAAAGCTTGGTTACGGGCGGAGAGGAACTCTGAACATTGAACACCTAACACTTAACATCTAATTTGATGAGCTGACTAACCTCCGGCGAAAGGAGGCATGAAGGCGATGGTTTGGCCGGGGCTGAGGAGGTCGGTCCAAGTGGAAAACTCGTTGTCAACGGCGGGTTTGACGTGCGGGAGATCAAGAGTGAAATGATGCTTTAAGCGGAGTTCCTCCCAGAGACCGGCGAGAGTGGCGGCGGAAGTACGAAGAACTTCGGAGTCGGTTCCGGCTTCCTGGCTGAGCTTGGCGAAGTATTCAACGGTGATCTCTTTTTCAATCGGGCCGTGTTCGTGAAGGTGCTCGAGTTCGACGAGGTGCTCGGGGCGATTAAGGTTAAGCAGCGAGCGGGAATCGGCAGGGTGAAGATCGATACGATCGAGGGAGGCGAGAAAACGGCGGGCGCAGCGCTGATTTTTCTCGAGAACAGCACCAAGCTTGGCCACGGCAGTAGGTGAGTAGAGGGCACAGAGTGGCTCGGGATGGTCGTCGAGTGGATTAAGGAAGCAGGTGGCATCCTTGCTGTCATCGTGAGCATCAACGAGGGCTTGCAGGTCTTCCTTTTTCAGGAGCGGGAGATCGCAGGCGATGACGAGCCAGTTGGAGTCCGGGTCATGTTGGAAGGCAGCCTGGAGACCGCCGAGAGGGCCGGGACTTGGCTCAAGGTCGGGAAGGAGTTGAACGTTCAACGTTGAACGTTCAGCGTTGAACGTTGAAGTTCCCAGAGAGAGATGAGCCACCGAAAGGTAGATGTCCCCGGTTAAGGGGCGGACGAGATCGAGAATACGTTCCAACTGGGTGACTCCGCCGATTTTGAGGGATGCCTTATCGGTGCCCATGCGGGAAGATTTTCCGCCGGTGAGGATCAGTGCTTTCATGCCTGGAAGTCGGATTTTCCGCCGGTCTTCTTGGCGAGTTTGAGATCGGAGATAACGATGGCGGGGTTGGCAGCCTTGCACATGTCATAGAGAGTGAGTGCGGCGACGGAGGCTCCGGTGAGCGCCTCCATTTCAACCCCGGTGCGGGAAGTGGTCTTGGCGGTGGCGGTGACGAGGAGGGCTTCGTCATCGTGCGGGGTGATCTCGATCTTCGCGGAGTCGAGCGGGAGCGGATGGCAGAGCGGGATGAGGTCAGAGGTTTTTTTGGTCCCTGAGATCCCGGCGAGGATGGCGGTGTGGAGGACAGGGCCCTTTTTGTTGCGGAGTTCTCCGTCGTCCATTTGGGAAATCAACTCGCGGCCAAGGGTCACCAAACAGGTAGCGGTGGCCACGCGGACGGTCTCCGCTTTCGCAGAAACATCGACCATGCGCGGTTGGTTGGATTCATCGAGGTGGGTAAGTTCAGCCATCCGGGGGAGATTGGCGGCTCCGCATCGCGAAGTCAATCGGCTGCGTCATCCCGATTGATTTGCATGCTCAATCGGGAGCGAGTGCCTCGAAGAGGGTTTGGAGCTCGGGGGCGACGTCGGCATCGGAGTCGACGGTGGGGGCGATACAGGCTTTGAGATGTTTGCGGAATTGCAAACGGAGGCGGTGGAGGGTGGAGCGGAGGGTGTTTTCCTTAAGGCCTGTTTTGGAAGCGAGTTGAGCGAGGGCTCCGTGTGGAGCATTGCCATCGAGAAAGGGGCGGAGCTGCTCGAAGGCGGGCGATTTATGAGCGCCGTCCCATTCCCTTGCGAGAGAGTCGAGGGCTTGGCGAATGAGGTGGAGAGCCCATTGGCGGTCGAATTCCTGATCAGGTGCCAGAGTGGCGGAGTCGGGTGGATCGAGGGCAGCGGAGGTTTCGGTCTCATCCCGGATGGGGAGATGGGTGATTTGGGCACCCCTCTTGAGGGCACGGGATTTTTCGCGCTGATGAGAAAGGAAGTGCTTGAGCGAACCGAGGAGGTAGGAGCGGAAGCGGGACTCCCGCGGTCGGAGGGTGGCGAGGGAGTCGCGGGAGAGCAGCCAGGCGAAGAAGTTATGGGCAAGGTCGCGGGCAGCATCGTCCGAGCGGCCTTCCTTACGAAGGAAGGCGACGACGGGGGTGTAGTAGGATTGGCAGAGGTCGCCGAGCGCTTCGCGCGAGGATTCGGATTCGCCCTTGGCGGCGATGACGCGGGTCCACTGGGTGGTGAAAAAGTTTTCGTCATTCATTGGGTGTGGATTTTCCGGGGAAGGTGTTTTCGCCAAGAAGTCTTTGGAGGTCCATTCGTCTTTTTCTTGAGGCCAGGACTTCCGGACTTTCCAAGCTGTGCCCCGCGGACAATAAGGCTTCAATAGTGAGTCGTTGTTCCGAAGTGAGGCGCGTTAGAACATTCGTTTTGGCGGTGGTGATTTCTTCGGAATTTAGGTGAGGGTATCGGCGATCAATGCTGGAAAGTTGAGTCGAAATTGAGAGGAATTGAAGATCCTGAGGATCCAATTCGTAGAGGTTGTTGCCGATCCAGATCGAGTAGAGAACATCCAGTTCACTTTCGAGAACTTGGGTCTTGGATTCTATTTTACTGATTGGGCGCTCCTTTGGGAGTGGAAGGGCCAAGCTGGCGTTTTTCTTGGAGATGCGTTCGATCTGCGAGAAGACGAAGAGAACGGTGAGTGCGATGAGAGGGGTAAAATAGAGCCAACGGTTTCGGCTGAGGGGTTTCTCTTCATTGTAAATCCAGGCGGTGACGGCGCTGGATAACCACGCGATCATGGCGATGTCCGAGAGAATACCCAAGACTGCTCCAACGAAATGCCATTGGGTCCACAGTCCGAAGGGTTTTTCTGCGAGAAGACAGATACAAAGGAGGACGATGCCATAGGAGCCTATGATGAGGAGCCAGCAGAAGGTTCCAACGAAGGCGTAGCTGAGTGCGGGTTTTCGCGGTGATTGTCCGCAAAGCCAGGAGAGGTGGCGCAAACCCAGCCTGATGCCAACGATGATGGCTATTAGGATGATCAGGAAAAAGAGCGGAGTGACGACGGGTTCTATCGTCTGCCACAAAGTTTCATCGACCGATCTCAGTTTCTCTAATTCTGCGATCTCATCTTTATAATACCCGATTTCCCGCTCACGTTCCTCAATCTCTCGATCCAAGTCAGGCGATGATTCGGAATTACCCTCGATAGCGGCTGACTTTAATTGTTCTGCAAATTGGACTTGAGCATCCAGGCTTTCGATCTCTGAAATGATGCGCATCTCCTCATGCTTGGGTGTCGCTTCACCGACCCTATGAAACAGTAAGTAAAGGACGATCAGGAATAGGGAAGAAACAGCGAGCACGGCTGAAATGCGAGCACGGCGCGGAGTGCTGTGAGGGAAGAGATCGGGGTGAGGAGTGTTCTTCTCAGCAAGAGAAATAGGCGCGACGACCGTTTGCAGCCGGGTGTTGAACTCGGTGGCGGATTGCCAGCGTTGGTCGGGTTGGTTGCTGAGAGCGCGGAGCACGACTTCGTCGATCCGGACATCGAGGGTGGCTTTTTGGGAAGGCGGAGTGAGGGCGGCATCGGGGCGCTCGCCGGTGAGCATTTCGTAGAGGACCACGCCGAGGGAGTAGATGTCTGCGCGGGCGTCGACGGGAGTGGCATTGGTCCGTTGCTCGGGCGCCATGTATGCGGGCGTGCCAGTGACTTTTTCGCCGGAGGGGTCAGTCTGGCCGATGATGGTGGCGATGCCGAAGTCGGCGATTTTGATGCGGCCACTCGTGTCGAGAAGGAGGTTCTCGGGCTTGATATCACGGTGGATGATCTTGCGCTCGTGTGCGAATTGGAGGGCTTCACAAAGTGGCGGGACGATGGCGAGGGCCTCCTCCGGGCTGAGCTTGCGGTCACGGATGAGATGGCGGAGGTTAAGACCATCGACAAATTCCATGAGAAGAAAATAGAAATCACCTTGATGCCCAAAGTCGTGGATGGTGACGATGTTGGGATGATTGAGGGCCGCGAGGGCCTTGGCCTCCGCCTGGAAGCGGAGGGCGAATGATTCATCGGCCGCGAGAGTTTGCGGGAGGATCTTGAGGGCGACGAAACGGTCGAGAGATTTTTGACGGCATTTATAGACCGCTCCCATGCCGCCCTTGCCAATGAGCTCGATGACTTCGAGGTCGGGGAAGGAAGCGGCGACTTCATCGAGCGTAGCTGCGGGCGAGGCCGATTGTCCGGCGGCGGTGGGCTCCATGGCATTGGCCAGCAGGCAACGAGGGCAGAGGCCGAGGTCATCGAGAGGAGTCTCGCAGGTGGGGCAAAGCTGGGTCTTATCTTCCATATTCGCTTCCTGACGGATTGAAATGGAAACGTTGCCATTCTTTTTCAAGAAAAGCAGGGAGGATTTTTTAGCCCTGGGAGGATGGGAGCTGGAAAATCACCGAGCCGTTAAAAAGCTGATCACATTGGTCATGCACGGGCAGATGGGATCAAAGGAGATTTCGGAGATTCAGTTTTTCAGCAGACCCAGTATGCTTAGCCCAATGAAGCTTTTTCTCATCCTTCTCGCGCTTATCCCGGTTCTTCAGGCCCAGAATAAAAAGCACCTCAACCCTTTCCTCTGGGATAATCCGCTCGCACCCAGGTTCTCCAGGACCGGTGTTCTCCACCGCACCTACGAGAGTCAAATCAACACGGCCACCGTCGGCTTTAACATCCTCCTCCCACCCGGCTATGAGACGGAAAAGGATCGCCGATATCCAGCCGTTTACCTTCTCCACGGCGGGCGTCCCGGCAGCGAAAACAAGCTCCTGAACATGACGCCCTTCATTCAGGAGGCGATCAAATCGAAAGTCATTCCCCCGACCATCTATGTCTTTGTCAATGGCGGTCCCGTCAGCCACTACGACTATCCCACACCCATCAAGCATCTGGGACCCGGCTTTGGAACCAAGGGAAACTCCACCTTCGTCAAGGAACTCATCCCCCACATCGACTCCACCTATCGAACCATCGCCGCCCGAAAGGGTCGCTTCCTCGAGGGCTACTCGCAAGGCGGGCGCGGAACCTTGCGAACCGCCTTTCGGAATCCCGAGCTTTTCGCTGCCGCCTCGGCAGGCTCCGCGGGCGTCGCCACCGAACTTAAGATTCAAGAGAACAAAGGAAAGGAAAACGATGCCGTCCGATTCGCCATTGGTGATGACGCCTACTCGCTCGCCAAAGACTATGCCGCCGAGAAGATGGAAGCCCATCCACTCCACCTTCAGCTCTACACCGGTGATTCCAAAAAGGACTTCAATTGGGGAGGGAACCTTGCCTATTCCAAATACCTCACTTCACTCGGAATCAAGCACACCCACCTCCTCATTCCGAACTGCGGTCACTCCACCAAACAAGCCTACGAAATTTCAGGTCGGAAGCTTTTTCAATTCTTCGCCCCCCATCTCCGGGCCGCTTCGAAATAGCGCCCCCCCTCTCCGGGCTCACTGTTTCTCCACCCGGAAGTAGACGTTGTCCGGTAGGCCCAGGCCTGAGATGTCAAAGATCCTCGTGGTGCTTTCGCCTGCGTCAGCCTCGACACTATCTTCGATATCGGAGTCCCAGTTGATCAGATCGGTCGAATACTTGACGGCATAAACGTCACCTTCACGGGAGTTCCAGGTTAAGCTAAGCATGTTATCCTCGGGCGAGAATCCGATTGATGTGACAGCTAACGGTTGGCCCGGGTTCAGGCCTAATGGCCCGCCCGTGTATACCGCCATCACCTCTGCAGGCGTCAGCGCATGATCCCAGATCGCGACCTCATCCAGGACGCCGTCGAAGGATTCCTGGCCCCCGCGGAGGAACAAGGGGGCCTCGACATTATTCACCCCCTCGCAGTAGCCACCATCACCGGCAATACTACCAATTTTGGGATTGAAGTCGCCGTTGGCCGGCAGTTCCCCGTTCACATAAATGCTCGCCGTATCCGTGGCGCTGTCATAGGTGCAGACAATGTGCACCCATTCGCCGTCCGCGTAGGCGTCGGCAGGAAGGCGGCACTCCGCTCCCCATGCTCCGTATGTGTCCTGCCATCCACCGATACGGAAGCGCAGCGGACTGTCCTCGTTACGGGGTCGGACGAGCACATTGTAACCGAATCCGCTGCCGGCGACCGATTTATCCATGATGGTGCCGAAGCTCGGGTGATTGTCGATCATCCACCAGGCCAGGGTCAGGTCCTCGGTGGCTGGCACAGCCTCGGCAACGCTCGCAATTTCGTCCCCGCCCGTGCCCTCAAAGGCACTCGCCCCCACCTTGCCTGGTACGAGCCAGGTTCCGTTCGAAATCGTCCCATCAAAACCGCCGACGGTATCGTGGGCGACGAAATCCGCGGCCTCGTCAAGGGGCCAGTAGGCGATAAGGTCGGCCTTGCTTACGCTTGCAGTGATGCAGGGCAACAGCGCGCATGCCATGGTATAAATATGTGAACGTTTCATGAGGGGGTTTTTAATTTGGGTAGCTGGCAATTCTCCGGAGCTTAATATAAAGCTATCTGGTTCTACGACGACGGATCACGAAACCTAACACACCCAAGCCAATTAGATGAGCTGACGAGAGCGGCATTCCCCCCCTCATGTGAGCGATCCAATCGTCATGAGTGGGGCAAAAAGGGCTTGTGCCAAGTTTGACGGAGAATTCATATTCAGTCTGTGTCTCAATCAAAAATCGGAAATTTATTCCAATTGCCCGTGATTAAGCAGATTCGCGATGAACTGGAACGCGAGCCCTATGCTTCGCGATACTGCCGAAGAGGGCAGGAAGCCGGCCGACTTCTCTCCTCGACAAGACCACGAGTGATCGGACATTCTATCATTCAGACATGCGTCCACTCTTTCTCATTCTCTTCCTTCCTTTGGCTCTGCAGGCCGAAACCATTGAGCTTGGCAGCATCGAAACCGAACAGACCATCGCCGCTCGAAAAAGGCACAGGGAGAAGCTCAATCCCGCAAGCGATGGCTGGGATACGGAAGCATTTTCAAACGCCGCGCAAGCGAAGCTTAACGAGCTTGGAGAGCTTCTCTGCTCCCCGGAGCTGCTGACTGCGGGATCACTTGACGGGATCGTGGCGCCCGACGCCGTGACCCAAACTCTCTTCCCGACAAGTAAGTTCAAGGAGGTCTACACCCGGGACTCATTGAAAGTAAGACGTCTCGATCCCGACGCCTCGTTGATCTCAAGCCGCAAGATTCCCGACGCCTTTAACGCCCTCGCAGAAAATTTCGAAAACCCCCGTTTTAAGTTTAAACTCTATAAAGTCGAACCGATCGACGAATCGCAAACACGCACGAGACAGTTTCTGGCTCTCAGTGATGAGCAACGCGAACTCAATGCCACTTGGTCCATCGTATGGGAAAACAAGTCGCATCGAATCAAATCAATTTCTCTCCTCGAATGTGAAGTTGTCGAGCGAGGAGACGCCGGCACCATCATGGTCGATGCCACCGGCTCCATGATCGAGGCCAGGGCAGATCTCACCAACCATCTCGGTCACGGGATCAATCACTGGCAGGGGCGCGTCGAGAAGAGCCTCTCCATGCACTACTTCGGCCACAACGGTCTCGCTGTCGGTGACGTGAATGGCGATGGCCTGGATGATCTTTACCTCTGTCAGTCAGCGGCCGTTCCCAACAAACTCTTCCTCCAACAAGCCGATGGCACGACTCGCGAGGTCGCCGCTGATGCCGGAGTCGATCTCCTCAATGCGTCCCGGGGATGTCTTCTCATCGATCTCGACAACGACGGCGACCAGGACCTGGCCCTCACCACGCCCTATGCCACTCTCGTTTATGCCAACGACGGCACCGGCAAGTTCTCCCTGGTGCAAAACATCAGCTTCGCGAGCGGTGGTTACTCACTCACTTCTGCCGACTACGACAACGACGGCGACCTCGATCTCTATGTTTGCGTGTATTACCAAAAACCGGGAGACGCCAGCGCCCTCGCTTACCCCATTCCCTACCATGACGCCAACAACGGAGGTCAAAATATCCTCCTTCGTAACGACGGGATGAAATTCTCCGATGCCACAAAAGAAGCTGGCATGATGACGGAAAACTATCGCTTCAGCTTCGCGGCTTCCTGGGAAGACGTCGATACCGATGGCGACATCGATGTCTATGTCGCCAATGACTACGGTCGCAACAACCTCTACCGAAACCAGCTCACCGAATCCGGCAAGGCCACCTTCACCAGCGACGCTGCCGCTCCCGGTATTGAAGACACTTCTTTCGGAATGTCGGTCTGCTGGGGCGATGCCAATGGCGACGGCTTCATTGATCTCTACACCGGCAATATGTTCTCCGGCGCGGGCAATCGCATCGCCTTTCAGGATCAATTCCAACAACACGCTCCGAAAGAGATCAAAGCCAAGCTTCAACGAACGGCTCGCGGTAATTCTCTCTTTCTCAATAACCGCGACGCCACCTTCACCGACGTGACGATGACCGCCGGAGCAAGGCAGGGGCGTTGGGCCTGGGGATCGGTCTTCGCCGACCTCAACAACGACGGCCTGGAAGATCTCGTCGTAGGCAACGGCTTCGTCACCGGAAAAAAAGACGACGACCTCTGAAGTTTCCTTTGGCGACAGGTCATGTCGATCACTCCGGACAAAGCTCCCGAAAGCCTCCTCGCTTCCGACCCCAATGCGCTCTTCCTAAAACGCACTGATGAAATCAACGAACTCCTCGACAGCGGAGCTTCCCTCAGCGGGCACGAGCGCAACTGCTTCTTCCTCAACACGGGTGATGGAAAATTCGCAACCGCTTCCGCCACGAGCGGATTTGATTTTTATGATGATGCCCGGGCCGTTGCCCGCTGCGATTGGGATCACGATGGCGACATTGATTTACTCTTTGCCAATCGCACCGCACCCCGGCTTCGTTTTCTAAAAAACGAGTCGAGCGGCACTGCCAATTTTGTCGCCGTGAGATTAATTGGCACGAGCTCAAATCGCGACGCCATCGGCGCTCGTGTCACCTTAAAATCGGAAGGCCGCACCCTCCTGCGCGGATTGAGAGCAGGAGAAGGATTTTTGGGGCAATCCAGCAAATGGCTGCACTTTGGCCTCGGCGATTCCGGGACAATCGACGAACTCACAGTGCACTGGCCCGGAGGAAAAACCGAAACCTTCCCAGGACTCGAAATCAAGAAGTGGTTTACTCTGAAGCAAGGCACCGGCAAGGCCTCTCCCTGGACTCCTCCTGCACGCGACATCAAGCTTGCCGAAAAGGATTTCGACCTGCCCACTCCGACCGCCCAAGCCGCCGTTCGCCTTTGCGCCCGCATGCCCATCCCACAACTCCACGCCCTCGACGACGCTGGAGAATTGGAAGCCATTACTCCTGCCAAAGGTCGCCCCCTCTTTGTCACTCTTTGGGCCAGTTGGTGTCCGGCCTGCGACCAGGAATTCAAAGACCTCGCTCAACACGCCGCCCAACTCGAGAAGGCAGGCATCGATACTCTCGCCCTTTCCGTCAATGGAATCGGAGAAGGAGACGACACCACTTTCGCGGATGCCAAAGCGTATCTCAAAAAACTCGATCTCAAACTCAAGCACCGACGCGCTCACCCTGATCTCCTTCACCAACTGCAACTCATCGCCGACCGCATCATTGCCCAGAATGAACCCCTCCCTCTCCCTTCGGGATTTTTATTGGATCCACAGGGAAGGGTCATCGCCTTCTATCGCGGCCCGGCCCCGATTGACCATCTCGTCACCACGGCAAGCGAAAGCCATGGAGCAGATGCCATGGAGGTTTTCAAGTCAGCCCTTCCCTTCCCGGGCACTTGGATCGGCGAGGCTCGCAGTCACCCCGTGGATCGCTTGGTCAGCAAATTCATCGAGGCTGACTTTGTGAATTCCGCACTCACCTTTGCCAAGACCCACAAAAAAGCTTTCGCCAACCCCAATGCCTACGCCGAAGTCTTTTCACAAGTCGGCAATCATCACGCCGAACAAGGTGAATTTGACACGGCCATCACTTACTACCGCGAAGCCCTGACGGAGCACGAAGAAGCCCCCCTTATTCACTTCAACCTGGCCCTCGCGCTGGAACGTCAGCAAAAACAAGCCGAAGCTCTCATCGAGTATCAACGGGCCATCGAACTCGATCCCAAAATCACGGTGGCTCATCTCAACCGGGGTGCCATTCTTGCGCGAAACCCCAAGACCTTGAAAGAAGGCACCGCGTCCCTCCAACGAGCGGTCGAACTCAACCCCAATCTCGCCGCGAGCCACTACCATCTTGGCATGGCGTTGGAAAGAGGCCGCCAATTTCAAGCAGCCTATCAACACTATCGTCAGGCCTCCCTCCTCGCACCCGACCACTTTGGGAATGCAATGCAACTGGCGCACTTGCTCGAACGCTCGGGCAAGGTCGAACAAGCCCTCGTCGAGTATCAAAAAATCGCCCACATTCATCCAAATAATCCGCAAGCTTCTTTCCAATCGGGAATGGCATGTGAACGTCTCAAGCAAATCGGCAATGCCATCAATCACTATCAGAACTCCTTGCGTATCTCGCCAAACTACGTCCCCGCCCTCAATAACCTTGCCTTCCTTCTCTCCAGTCATCCGGAACATCTCAATGCCAAAGAAGGACTCCAATTGGCAAGCTTGGCCGCAAAACTGACGAACTTCCAACAAGCCGCTGTCCTCGACACCCTCGCAAGCGCCCAACTCGCAAACGGGGATGGAACGAGCGCTTTATCCACTCTTGCGAAAGCCCTCGGCCTGGCCGAAAAAAATCAGCAAACCGCCCTCATTCAAGAGCTTAAGAGGAAGATCGAGGCCCTTAAATGAACCATCGATATTACCCGGAAGGTGGATTTCCCGTATTCGATAGTGGATTGCCCCTATTCACCGAAGCGTCCCATTATGACAGGATCGGAACGGTAAGAACCATAAATCCATCCAAAAAATGAAATTAACACACTTCGCAATCGCTGCCTTCATTGTGCCAGCCAGCCTGCAAGCCGCGTCGATTACGGCAGCAGGAATAGATACCTTAACGCTTCCCGGTACCGGGGCTGGAGATGTCTCAGACCTCGACGCTAACGGCTCCGGGGGAGACGGCTTTGTCGTATTCAACTCAATCGCCCCAGGTGGTAACAGTAACCAGGAAGCTTGGAATCAGAACATTGTTTCGAACCTCCCTGCTTATATCTCCAACCTCGACGGCTTGGGTTCGACATCTTCAGGAGGTTGGGCGGGCTACGACAGTATCAACGTTGGTGGCACCACTTACGAAAGCGGTGGCATCAACCTGGCGTCAGGCGCCGGAACTGAAACGGCTCTCTTTTCGTTTGAGTTGGCTGCAGCGGCTCCCGCTTCAATCACTGTGGGCTTATTGACCGACAACTCGGATGGGCTGGGATGGGCTTGCTCCACGATCCGCATCGAAGGCCCGGGAGCGGTCAGCGCGGATCAAAGCATCGTACCTGACGGAGCCTCGGATCTCCTGAATTTCACCATCGACGGTGGAGTCACAGGAGAAACCTACACCGTCTACGGCACCTCTGCGGGAAGCGGAAGCATGATCGCAGCAGCAACCTTTGATTCCAACTCCCCGCTGGTCGGGCTTAAAGTAACAGACATCGTCGTCACTGAGGACAATTCCATTGAACTCACCTGGACAAGCGAACCTGGGAAAAGCTACGCGGTCGAAGCCTCCACCGACCTGGAAAGCTGGGTCGACCTGCTCACGGAGATCGATGCCGCAGTCTCACCGGCAACGGTCACCACGGTGATTGTCGACACCCCGGCAGCAACTGAAACGAAGAAGCACTATCGCCTTCGCGAAGAGTAATCTCGCTCGCCTCAAGAACGATTCTAGAGACGCTATGCTGTTTCCAGCATAGCGTCTCTTGCTAAACACACACCTAAAATCATGACTCTCATACGCCTGAACACTCTTGCAGTGCTCCCTATCCTCGTCGCGACCGCGATCACTCTCAAAGCATCAGCCGCCGGAGTCGATTCGACCACAGGCTCTCCCAACACGACCCGTGATAGCGTCGTCGTCTTCAACGAAATCCACTACCACCCCGCTGGCAATAACGATACCCTCGAGTACGTCGAACTCTACAACCAGATGGCCGTCAATGTCGACCTGAGCAACTGGCGCATCGACGGTGTCGATTTTGACTTTCCCGAAGGCACCGTCATCGACGCCCGCAGCTATCTTACCATCGCTAAAGTTCCCGCCAATTACGCCGGCGCGCTCGGTCCCTATAACGGCACGCTTTCCAACTCCGGAGAGACCCTACGCCTCATCAACAACAACCGGGCTTTCCGCACCACTGCCGGTGCAGGCCCGACCGGCGCAATCTCAGATTCGCTTGAAAGTCGCCGCATCATGGACGAAATCACCTACGGAGACACCCACCCCTGGCCCTTAGGCCCCGATGGCTCAGGCTCTACGCTGGCAAAAATCGACCCGGCGACTGGCAGCGCCCACCCACAAAACTGGACGCACAGCACCGCCATCAATGGCACGCCCGGCGCAGCCAATGTCCAGACCATCGTTCCAACGATCAGCTTGAATGAGCTCGATGCCTCCACTTCTCCCGCGTTCCAGCTTGAGATCCATAATCACGGTGCCCTCCCGACAGCGCTCGGCGGCATGGTGATCTCCTCCTCCAACGCTCTTCACAATGACTACACTCTCCCGGCCAGCAGCCTCGCTTCTGGAACCTTCACAACCATCAATGCCACCGCGCTCGGCTTCACCCCCGACGACAATGACCGCTTGTTTCTTTTCACCGCAGGAAAAACCGCTCTCATCGACGCCGGACGAGTCGATGATCGCCTGAAAGGCCGCAGTCCGGACGGCACCGGACGCTGGTTCAATCCAAACACCGCGACATTCGGCAGCGCGAATTCCTTCACCTTCGAAGATGCCATCGTCATCAACGAAATCTTCTACCACGCATATCCGGTGCGACCGACCTCCGGCACCCCGCCGACCTACACCAACGTCCAGGTCATGGATTTCGACCAGGTCTGGCGCTACAACCTCGATGCCGGCACTGGCGGCTTGTCCACCGGATGGGAAGACACCGTCCACACGGTCGATGACATCAGTTGGTCTCAGGGCCCCGGCCTCCTCGGTTTCGAAACCTCGGCGCTCGCCGAACCCATCCTTACGAACATCACCCGCGAATCGAAGATCCCTTACTACTTCGAGACCGAATTCACCTACAACGACCCGGCAGCCGTCGGTCAGATTGTCTTCGAACACTATATCGACGATGGTGCCGTCTTCTACCTGAACGGTGAAGAAATCGCCCGCTACAACATGGAGGATGGTCCCTTCACCCCCATCACCCCCGGCGACACGGTCACCAACGCCACTTTGATGGCCCTTACCGTCAGTAACCCGAATATCCTCCAGGGCAGCAACCGCCTCTCGGTCGAAATCCACCAAAGCTCAACCACCAGCAGCGACCTCGTGCTCGGAGTGCGCGCAAGTTTACGAAAGATCGAGACTGTCTCTTATACACATCTCCGAGCCCACGAGACCGAGGCTGATCTCGT
>CAJXVQ010000054.1 GCA_913060685.1 uncultured Verrucomicrobiales bacterium | reverse complement strand
CTACACAGAGTAGATCGTCGGCAGCGTCAGATGTGTATAAGAGACAGCCCTTGGTGGGAACTGGACCTTGGGAAATCCGCTTCTGTCGATTCTGTTCAGATTTGGAATCGGGGAGAAGGTGATCTTGGTAACCGCCTCCAAGGCTTTAAATTGAGCCTGATGGATGCGAATCGTAAGCCGGTTTTTGTCTCAGGCCAAACGGACGCTCCGGATTCTTCGGTTTCTTTTAACCTCAAAAAGGGCGGGAAAACGACTTTTGTTAAGGCCGACGGAAAAGAAGTCAAGCAAGTGAGTGTTCCCGGTGATTACCGCGATCCCGCTCCGTTTTCGTTTAAAAAAGGGGACACCGTAGCCATTGTTGGCAATGGCCTCGCCGACCGGATGCAGCATGACGGTTGGACCGAGACTTTGATCCAGTCCGCAGCTCCCGGGATGGAGTTGAAGTTTCGCAACATGAGCCTCACCGGAGATCGCCCGAACAAGTACCCCCGCTCGAAGGGATTCACCCCAATGCCTGAGTATCTCAAGCAGGTGGGTGCCGATGTCATCATCGCGATGTTTGGTTACAACGAGTCCTTCGACACCAAGGCCGAGGATCACGAGGCAAATCTCACCAAGATGATCGCGGAGTTCCGCAAGGCAATGCCAAATGGGAAAAGCTTCCCCCGGATCATTCTTTGTAGCCCGATTGGTCACGAAAATCTCAATGATAGCAACCTCCCGACCGGACGTGCGAACAACAAGCGACTTCTTGCGATCACCGAGGCCACTCGCGTGGCCGCTGACAAGAATGGCGTGACTTTCGTCGATCTCTACCATCCGTCCATCCAACTTTACGGGAGCGCCAAATCACCGCTGACGATCAACGGGATCCACCTCAACGAAGACGGAAACCGCATGATCGGTGAGGTTCTCTCCAAGGCCCTCGTTAAGAAAGAGATCACAGCTTCGCCGAGTCAACAGCCTTTGCGTGAGGCCGTCCTCGACAAAAACTGGCACTGGCACAATCGCTACCGCGCAGTCG
The DNA here is from genome assembly GCA_913060685.1 of uncultured Verrucomicrobiales bacterium. Classification (GTDB taxonomy): domain Bacteria; phylum Verrucomicrobiota; class Verrucomicrobiia; order Verrucomicrobiales; family Akkermansiaceae; genus SW10. Next base: position 19,233 of record CAJXVQ010000054.1, on the reverse strand, counting down.
ATGGTAATGATGTTTGGGGTGGACGCTCCGGACTGAAGTTCGTGGATGGCCAGACCAATGCGACCGTTCTTCAGAATGAGCTCAAGATGCTCGATGTCATGACTGCAAATCGTGATCCTGCCATCTGGGCTGTTGCCCAGGGCAAGACTCTGAAGGTCGATGATTCAAATACTCCTGCCGCAATCCCGGTGATTTCAAACGTGGGGGGCGGTTCCAGGAGCTCCAATAAATCCAAGGAAGGAAATCTCAAATACCTGAGTGGGAAAGAAGGCCTTGGCAAGATGCACGTGCCGGATGGCTTCAAAGTGAATCTCTTCGCAGATGAAGAAATGTTCCCGGAGATGGCCAACCCCGTCCAGCTTCAGGTCGATACCAAAGGTCGTGTCTGGGCCGCAGCCTGGGCCACTTATCCCAAGTGGGAGCCATTGAAGAAGATGAACGACGCTCTTCTGATTTTCGAAGACACCAATAACGATGGTAAAGCGGACAAGGTGAAGGAATTCGCCAAAGTGCACAATCCACTGGGTTTCGAGTTTTGGAATGGCGGCGTGATTGTCACCAGCCAACCCGACATCATCTTCCTCAAGGATACCGATGGCGATGACGTTGCTGACGTTCGCTATGTTATCATGCAGGGCATCGGCTCGTCCGATACCCACCACGCTGCCAATAACCTGATCTTCGGACCTGACGGTGGCATCTACTGGCAGAGTGGAATCTTCCTCCAGGCCAACCACGAGACCCCATGGGGGCCTTCACTGTCGACCGGCACTTCTGCGATGTACCGCTTCGATCCCCGCCGCTACACGGTGTCACTTGTCGCTGGTAACAGCCCGAACCCACACGGAACGAGCTTCGACCAGTGGGGGTACCTTTACGCCAACGATGGCACCGGCGGTCGTTCCTATCAGGTTCGACCAAATGGCAATGGCTTCAAGATGTTTCCTCTTTTGAAAAAGGAAGTCCGCCCGGTCTCTGCTGATTCCATCGTCTCAGGGACGAACTTCCCAGATGAGATGCAGCAGAATTTTCTCGTCTGTAACACCATCGGATATCTCGGAATCAAGAACTACAAGCTTCATCGCGATGGCTTCGCAGACAATAAGTCCAAGCTTGGTGAAGTCTGGGGAACTCCGGATGTGGAGCTCCTCCGCAGCGATGATGGAAACTTCCGCCCCACCGACTCCGTGTTTGGGGCAGACGGTGCGCTCTACGTTGCTGATTGGCATAATGTCATCATCGGCCACATGCAGCACAACGTGCGCGACCCGAATCGTGACAAGAAGCACGGTCGTATTTACCGTATGGTTTACGAAGATCGTCCGCTCCAGAAGCCGGTCAAGATCGATGGACTTCCCATGAGCCAACTCCTTGAGAACTTCAAGCACCCTGACATGTATGTGCGTCATCGCACCAGAGTCGAGATCAGCGAGCGCGATACTGATACCGTGATCAAAGCGACGCAAGAATGGGTGAAGCAATTTGATCCTGCCAAGGCCAAGGATGGCATCCCAATGTTGGAGGCTCTCTGGGTTCACCAGCAGCACAACGTTCGTAATACCGATCTTCTCGCAATGGTGCTTAAGTCCGCTGACCCGCATGTGGTCAAAGGAGCTGAGACCGTGAAGCACTGGTGGGGACCTGCAGATCCAGCCAACGGAAAACAGGAAATTGAGGAAGAGGTGCAGATGAAAATCACTCCGGGAGGAGTGATGAGCAATACCACCGAACTCTTGACCGTCCGTGTCAATGCCATCGTTGAGAAGATTCAATTCGACGTGAAAGCGTTCGAGGTGAAGGCTGGCAAGAAGGTGAAAGTGATTTTTGTGAATCCTGATTTCATGCCTCACAACTTCGTCATCACCAAGCCCGGCAAGGCCGACTCGGTGGCTGCCGCCGCGATTGCGCTGGGAGCAGATGGATTCAAAAAGCAGTTCATCCCTGCCACTTCGGATATTCTCCACGCGACGAAGTTGCTGGAGAAAGGAGAGACCGAGGAACTTGAATTCACAGCTCCAAGCGAGCCCGGCGTTTACAACTTCATCTGCACTTTCCCGGGTCATGCCACGCTGATGCGCGGGACGATCACGGTGAAGTAAGTGTGATTTAAAGAAATTTGAAAACACGGGAGGGCGACCTTCCGTGTTTTTTTATCCTCATGAATGAAGAGAATCCCTATGCTCCGCCGGACTCAGCGACGGGAGGGTTGAGGATGAAAGGTGATCCAAAGAGCTATCGAATCCAAGGTGACCAGTTGTATGTCACGAGTGGTGCAGTCCTTCCCGATGTTTGTCTGGAAACGGGAATGATCGAAGGTGAGATGACAAGAATCCGCCAATTGCTCAGGCCAACCCCCGGCCGTGCCTACCTTTATTTGGCTTTCGGATTATTTTTGGGTGTCGGTGTCTTAAAGCTGCTTTTTGTTCCTTGGGTTTTGATCGCCGGTTTCTATTTTCATCTCTTTTTTCGCAGATCAATCGAGGCGAATTTGTGCCGGAGTCAGAAAGCGAGAACCCGGCAAAAAGGCCTCGAAATTGCGAGGGGAGTCATCGGGATTGGCGTATTGGCTTTCATCGTCTTTGCGACGTTTGATCTCTTTGATCGATTCGTCTTTGGTTTGACGATCAGCCTTTTGAGTCAGTTCTTACTGCGTTGGCTTGACCCGTCATTCCGGGTGGTTGGTATCAAGGCCGGAGTAGCGACCCTGAGCGGTGTTCATCCTGAAGCCCTCATGCACCTGAAGCGTTGGCGTCGGGCGCAACTTTCCAAGCTCTTGCCAAAAACACCCGAGAACATGGAGCAGTAGGCGTGGTCCTGAATGCTTACTTCTCCGGAGGGGCGCTCATGAAAACCCAGTAGTCGAGCCAGGGTGAATTTGGGACCACAACGTGCCCGATTCCAAAGTGGGTTTGATCCTGGTAAAAGGGATTGAGCGCAAGGAGGTGGCTGACGTGCTTTTTCGATGTCATCCATCGGTCAAAGGCTCCTTCTGCGGTGTTGCGCCTGGCAAGAATCGACTCTACTTGGTTTGCTTCTTTGAAGGCATTCCACTTGATCGGCAGGCGGTACCCGGCCTGGGTGGCATACCAGTTGGGCCCATAGCCATCGGGATCGACATGGTTAAAATAACCTCGTTTCCCCATATCAAGAGCTCGCTTGCGGGCAGCACTCGTGAGTCGTGCGTCCCAAACGAGCTGAGACCGTTTTTGGGAGGAATGTCCGCGGATCAAAGCCGCCATTTGGCGTTCGGTGGCAGAACCTCCGTCCTTTGGACTTTTCTTTGGAAGGACTCTCTCCTTGGGATGGACACCACTACTGCAGGAGGCAAGAGCAAGGACTCCCACCCAATTTCTCCAGTGTCGGAGAAAGTTCATTCCTCCCTTATTTTAAACCCGCGAGTTTACGGGCTCTGGCGACACTGGTCTTGTCGAGTTGAGCTGCGGTGGCGCGAAAGGTTTTTCCAGCTGCCGTTTCGAAGAGGTAAGTGGTGTCGTCTTCGATGCCGGTTAATTTTGCTTTAATTTCAGTTCCGGCCGAGCTCTTCCAGCTCTCGATTTTACCACCATCAACTTTCACGATGACCGGTGCTTTGCCGCCGTCGGAGAAAGTACCGTCTTTCTTCGCCTTGCTGATGGTGTTGCGAGCTTCTTTGAAAATCTCACCATATTTCTGGGTCTTCATCGCGGGGTGATCGAAGCGACCGTAGATTTTGGTCATGCCCGGATCGGTGAGGATCACGATGGGAATGGATGCTCCGCCGGTGCGGTAGGCATTCTTGATGAGATCGGGAAGTCCGGGGGTTTCCGAGACATCGACGATGACGCTTTTGGAAAATCCGAGGACTGCTTTGCTGGCCGACACACTGACGGCTCCCGGGCAAGCCACTCAAGTGGCGGCCATTTTCTTCTCTGCAATGATGAAGGCGATGGGCTGCTTCGCCTTGGCCGCCATTTTCTGAACATCCTCGATCTCGGCGAGGTTGTGCGATCCTTTCGGGATGTCAAAGGCACCCGCGAATGAGGCCAGGCTGAGAGTAAGGGTTAACAGAAGTTTCATAAGGCGAATAATAGAACCTGATTTCCGGAGGGCAAGCTTGCTGTTTTTTGAGAGCTGCACTTGGAATCACCATCACGATTCTCTATGATGATACCGCATGATACTCGCTGCCTCAAATGAAGTTGCTCCCGTGGTTGCCCTTTTGGGGATGGTTTTGGGGAGTGTGATTGTCGTTTCACTGCTCCTGGTAAAGGCGCGGCAGTCATTGCTCGTGGGGTATTTCTTGTGTGGTTTGGTGTTGGCGAATACCGGAGCGACCCACTGGCTGAGCGATTCGCCTGAAGAGGCGATTTCGATTTTGGCAGAGTTGGGAGTGGTGCTTTTGATGTTTACCTTGGGGATTGAGTTCTCGTTGCGCGAGCTGATGCATTTGAAGAAGGTGGTACTCGGTGGCGGTGGAGCTCAGATGGTTCTGACGACGGCGATAGGGATGGCGGTCGGTTGGGCGCTTGGGTTGTCGGGACCCGGGCTTTTGGTGGTGGGGTTTGCGATGGCGCTTTCTTCGACCGCGGTGAGTATCAAGTCGTTTCAAGATATGAAGCAGCCAGATTCGCCCGGGGCGCGGATGGCGCTGGGGGTGGCGATCTTCCAGGACCTGGCCGTGATCTTCTTCATGGTGGTTCTGCCATCCTTGATCGGGGACGATGCGGGTGGACTGGGGCCGGTGTTTTTTGCACTTGGGAAGGGTGTTCTCTTTCTTGGGCTTTGCTGGGTGTTGAGTCTCTACGTGGTGCCTCATCTGCTGCATGCGGTGGCGAATTCACGGAGTCGTGAACTCTTCACGGTGACGGTTGTAGGTCTTTGCGCGGTGATTGCCTGGGGGGCGAATTGGTTTGGCCTGAGTCTTGCGCTGGGTGCTTTTGCGGGTGGTCTGGTGGTGAGCGAGTCAATCTATTCGCACAAGGTTCTGGCGGATGTTCTGCCGTTCAAGGATCTCTTCCTGACGGTGTTCTTTGTTTCAGTGGGATTATTGATCGATCTGGGTGCGGTTTGGGATTCCCTGTGGGTGATTGCTCTGGGGGTTTTGGGAATCATTGCGATCAAGGGATTCATTGTGGCGGTCGTGGCCCGGCGGATGGGGTTGCGGTTCCGGCAGGCGCTGGTGGCGGCGGCGGCGTTGTCGAGTAGTGGTGAATTCTCACTGGTGCTGTTGAGTCGGGCCTCTGATCTCGGAGGATTGGCACCTGAGATCGAGCAGGTTCTTTTAGCATGCACGGCGATCTCGATGGCTCTGGTGCCGACTTTGATGAAGGGAGCGGGACCGATGGGGAAACGGTTGGAGAAGTGGCCGATTTTTAGCCAGCGCGAGAGGCAAAATGAACTCAAGGACGGTGCGCAGGTTTCGGCCTTGCGCGATCATGTCATCATCTGCGGATACGGTCCGGTCGGGCGGGCGCTGCACGAGGAGATGGTCCGCCTTTCAGTGGCGGTGGTGGTGATTGAAATGAATGCCACGACGGTGCGAGATCTTCACAAACGGGGAGTGCAGGTGCTTTTTGCAGATGCCACGAATGCGCAGACGATGTCGCTGGCCCGGATTGAGAGTGCCCGCGCGCTCGCGTTTACTTTTCCGGAACCTGCGATGGCGATTGAGGGAATTCGGGCGGCGAGAGGTTTCAATCCCGGAATCGTAACCTTTGCACGGGCGAAGTTCGCGAACGAGGTGGAGATGTTACAGAAGGAAGGGGTGCATCATATTCTCCACGATGAGGTCACAAGCGGCCAGGCCATGGTGTCGGCGGTACTCGGTTGTTATTCGGTCGAGGAATAGCCCGAAGAGAGGTTCCCGCTTTTCAGATGTGCTTTGTTGGTTTTGACTGACGACATGGCAACGATAGGAACTTCCTTTACGGCGGTAGCTGAAATCGGGCTTCCCTGTGTGGTGAAGCCCATCATGTCATCATCTGGAAAGGGGCAATCGACCTTGAACCCCCACCTTTAAAAGAGATGGTCGAGGTCATCGGGTTTGGATTGGCCGGGGCATGTGTCGCTCTGCAGCTGCAGCGTGCCGGGCATGCCGTAAGGGTGGTGGATGACGGTAAGCCCGGAGCCTCGCAGGTGGCGGCGGGTTTGGTGAATCCGGTGGCGGGGAGGAATTTTGAACCGAGTTGGGAAGTTGCCGAGGCTTGGGAAGTGGCGCGGCCCTTTTACGATAGTCTGGATTCGGGGTTATTTCGCCCGATGCCGATTCTACGGCTGTGGCGGGATGATCGGGACCGTGAGAAATTTGCCCGGAAGCGCGAAATGCTTGAGCCTTGGATCGAGGACGTGACCAATGAAGGTGTGATTTGGCGGGAAGGGGGATGGTTGGACTGCCCGCGGTTCTTGAAGGTCGCGCGTGAACATTTTCTGGAGAATGGCGGTGAAATCGTGGAAGTTCCAAAAGGAGGTCGCCAGATCTGGTGCGCGGGAGCAGCAGGATTGCTTCGGGGTGACTTTGAGGGAGTGTCACACCGAAGTGCGAAAGGAGAGATTTTGACGGTGAGGATTCCGGGTTGGAACGAGAGACGAATCCTGACTCGGAATGGCTGGCTGATCCCGATCGGCGATGACCGGTATCGGGTTGGGGCGACTTATGATTGGGATGACCTTAGCCCGGGGCCAACTGATGAAGGTCGAACGAAAGTGGAGTCGATTTTGAAGACCTTCACCGATCGTGATTACGAAATCATTGATCACGTCTCGGGAATCCGGCCCATCATTGAGCGAAGCAAGCCCGTGATAGGAGAGGAACAGGGGAATGGTTGGATGGTGAACGGCCTCGGTTCAAAAGGCGTGATCTATGCGCCAAGGGTTGGTCTGGAAATGTTGAGTCACCTGGGATTGGGATCCTGATCCCGACGATCTGTTGATCGGCGAGGCTCTACTTGGCCCGCTCGTTCCCCCAGAGGAGGACGTGGAGGCGGGGGCTGAAACGGTAGCCTTGATCACGGCAGATGTCAGCGAGCCAGAGGGACCGTGAGTGAAGAGTCTCAGCATCCCGGCCTTCGGGCATGAGGGAAATGCGGTTTGAGGGGAGGAAGAGTTTCTTCTGGAGAGATTGGACTTCATCGAGGTCGGCCTGATTGCAGACGACGAATTTGAAGAAGGAAGTCGGAGTGGAGGCGAGGACGCGGAGGGCTGCGAAGTTCAGGCGGAGGCTTTCATCCATCCCTGAATTGGAGAGCTTCGGGGAGACGTTGAACTGGGTCGGGATGGAGATGAAGTCATCATCGGGAACTTGCGTGCCATTGGTTTCGACTTCGATAAAGGAGATCCCGGGAAGGAGTTGGGTAAGATGGGTCAGGTCCTTTTGTTGGAGGAGGGGTTCGCCGCCGGTGAGGACGAGGCGGTCGCAGTTGTAGTGCGAGATGAGCGGGGCAATCTCGGCGGGGGAGAGCTCGATGATTTGCTCCGATTTGGAGAATTTCACCCCGTCCTGGTGTTTCCAGGGAGTTTTCTCCCAGTTCCAAGTGTAGGGGGTGTCGCACCAGTGGCAATGCAGGTTGCAGAGGGACAGTCGCAGGAAGACGGCGGGAGCGCCGAGGGACGGGCCTTCGCCTTGCAGGGTGTGAAAGATCTCGGGAGAGCCGTTGGCAAGGCGGGAGACTTTCATGGAGGGGCTTGATAGAAGGGAGCTCCCGTATTTAAAGGAGCGCGAAGGTCTTGAGCAGGCTGCGGAGAGTCTCGGTCTTTTCGTCAGTGAGATTGACGAGAGGGAGGCGAATCTCGTCGCGGCAATGGCCCTGGAGAGCAACTGCGGATTTAATGGGGACCGGATTGGTGTCGAGGCCCATGAGACCGGAAAGGAGGGGGTAGTAACGCTTTTGAAGCTCGAGGGCTTCGGCGTATTCACCTTCGAGGCAACGATTTACGAGGCTGACGAGAACTTCGGGGATGAGGTTTGCCGCGACACTGACGAGGCCGACGGCTCCGCAGGACATGAAGGGGAGGGTGAGGGGGTCGTCGCCGGAGAGGATCTGGAAGTCTTCGGGGACAGCCTGAACGAGTTGATTGACACGATCAACGGATCCTCCGGCTTCTTTGTTGGCGATGATGTTTTCGCAATCGGTGGCGAGGCGGGCGACGGTTTCAATGCCGATTTCGACGACCGAGCGGCCGGGAACGGAATAGAGCATGACCGGGAGGCCGGTGTTGGCGGCGATGGTCTTATAGTGCTGGTAGATTCCTTCCTGCGAGGGCTTGTTGTAGTAAGGGCAGACCTGGAGGGTGGCGTCAGCCCCGGCTTTCTCGGCAGCTTGGGTGAGGTGGATGGCTTCGATGGTGGAGTTGGCTCCACTTCCGGCGACGACGAGGGTGCGCTTATCGGCAAATTCGACCGCGGCGCGGATGACTTCGAGGTGCTCATCCGAGTCAAGAGTGGGTGACTCGCCGGTGGTGCCGACGGGGACGATCCCGGTAATACCGGCGGCGACCTGGCGGTCGATCAGAGCTTTAAAGGCCTCATGATCGAGGGAGCCATCGCGAAAGGGAGTGATGAGAGCGGTAAAGGTGCCAGCGAACATGTGAGTTTCTTAGTGCGAAAACTCCGGGTTGTATAGAGCGCGTGTCCGAAAAGATTCGGGCGCGCTTTGCTGGCTCCGCTTGGGCGGGGGGAGTCGATTAGCCCTTCCAGTTCAAAGCGCCCTTTTTGAGCGCGTAAACGTAGGCGATGGTGAGGAGTCCGGCGAAACCGGCCATGCTCCAAAGAACCATGCTGCCTTCAGTGACGAGGTCCTTGAAACTCATGGCCCAAGGATACATGAAGACGACCTCGATATCGAAGATGACGAAAAGCATGGCGACGAGGTAGAATTTAACGCTGAAACGAGGAGCGCCTTTTCCGATGGGAAGCATGCCGCACTCGTAGGGTGTTTCCTTGGTGTCATTATGGCTGCCTTTCTTGCCGAGGAGGACGCTGAGTCCGAGTGCGGCGCCGGCAAAACCAAGGGCGGCGAGGGCTTGAAGGATGACGGGAAAATAATCGTTTAACATGGGAAACGGAGTTGGATGGGATGAAATTTTGTGGCGATCGGACGGTAATCGTGTCTTCTGAAAAAACAATGACCCGCGCCATTGCTGACGCGGGTTATTAAAGGATTGGTAGCTGGGAAAACCAGCATCAATTTTTGCGAATTTTGCTTTGTTCGGAGAACTATGCTTCTTGCTGGGCAATATTGTCGCTGTGCGCTTCCTGAATGCGCTCGAGTCCGCGATACTCCTTGCCGTCTTTTTCGACAAGGCCGCGGGTTACCAGATTTTGCAGTTTTTCATAAGCGCGAAGTCGAAGCATTTCTTCTCCACCGCTCACTGCATTACGCTCTTTCAACCGTGCATAGACATCCTCGAAAAGATCATTGAAGCCGAAAAGCTTCGGATCTGAACTCAGAACATTCACCAGTTCATCGGTGACATGATCAGGAAGTCGACGGGAGAAACGCGTCCGTTTTGTAGTTGCCATAACGACATGAAGATAGCAGGAATTTGCAGAAAAAGCGACCGAAAAAACCTTAAAAGGATGCGAAATCTAAAAACTTAGTAAACAATTAAGTTTAGTCTTCCTAATAAAATATCCTGCCGCCATTGAAGCTGTTGGGATTGTCCTTTTGAAATCGGACGTGTGGAGGTAGCGTCCCGTGCATGATTGCTCGTCTCAAAGGAGAAGTATGGGAGGCTTTGCCAGGGCGGATTGTCGTCGGTGCAGGGGGAGTGGGGTACTTGGTGTATCTTCCGCTTTCGACCTATGATCAGCTCAATCCGCTTGAGGGTGATTCCATTGATTTACGTATTTATCAGCATGTGCGTGAGAATTCGCTGACGCTCTATGGCTTTGCGAGAGATGAGGAAAAGGATGTCTTTCTGCTTTTGATCGACCGGGTGAGCGGGATTGGGCCGGCGACAGCGCTGGCGGTTTTGGGTGGATTGCCGGTTGAGGGGTTCAAGCAGGCTGTGATTCAGGGGGATGCGGTCGGCATCTCGGGAGTGAAGGGCATCGGTAAGAAGACTGCGGAGCGCATCATCCTGGAACTGAAGGACAAGGTTGGGGTGGTGAAAACGTGGGATTCTGGTCCTGACCGCACTGATTCGGCCCGGGATGCTGAGATGGGTTTGATGGCGCTGGGCTTTAAGCAGGTGGAGGCACGTAAAGCTGTCGATCGTGTTTTGAAGGAAAATCCGGGAGCTAAAAGTGCGGAGATCGTCCGTCTTGGGCTGCGTGGGTAGGGGCCAAAAAAAACCCGGACACTGGAGTGGCCGAGGTTTTTGCGCTGCCTGGAGACTCTTTCGAGCCTCTTTGTTCTTTAAAAGGGGGGGGTTAGAGCTTCTTGCGAAGAGTATCGTATTCACTACGAAGCTTACTGAGTTCGCTTTCGCGCTCAGAAATTTGATCAAGGAGGTCAGCCAGATTGCGTAGGATACCGGAGTGGTTCGGGGCAACGCTGAGGGCACTGCCGCTCCTCATTGCCGCGCCACCCTGGCGAACCCAGTTGTGCAGTGTTAATTGCGTGATGCCGAACTGCTTGGAAGCATTAGCCACTCCTCCCCGACCGTGCGTCACATTGTAGTCGTTTACCCAATTAAGAACCTCCGCTTTTTCAGCTGCGGTGTATCGTTTGCCTTTCTTGCTTGCCATATGATACATGTAATCGAGCTTTATATGGATTCAAGCGAAAGATGCTATATTTTAAGGGGAGTTACGTGTTTTTAATGAATTCAAGCAATTCACCCATTGAAAAAACATTGTGCATGCAACTTGTTGCAACTCTATCTCTCTGAACATACCTTGAAAACCCCACGAAATGTTCGACATGGGGTTTCGTCTCCAAGTCGCTGACTCCATCACCGACCATCACAATGATGTCAGGAGATAATGTTTTCCGGATTAATTTGATGATTTCTGGTTTTCCGCCGGAACGGGTGGTGGGGTAATTTTCGTCAAATCCGAGGTATTTTCCCTCCTCGTCGAAAAAAATAGGGACAGCCTCGATCCTCTCGATTCCAATTTGTCGGGCGAGTGGCTCAATGCAGGGCAGGAACCCGCCAGAGATGATAATACATTCCCAGCCCATGTTCTGGAGAGCGGCGATTGTCGCTTTTGCGGTGGGCTCAATGGTCTCGACATATCTCTGCCCGATTTGGGTGCATTGATCTCTTGTTGGTTTGATCAGGGCGAGTCTTCGGCCAAACACCTCTTCAACAGGGACTTCACCATCCATGGCCTGGTTGGTGAGCCTTTCGACCTCTAAAAAGACATCATTCCCCGAAAGTCTTGCTAATTCATCAACTCCTTCGATTGAGGAGAGGGTGGAGTCGCAGTCGAAAGCGATAATTTTTTTCATAACGAACTAATTGATTTGGACGTGAGACCCAATGGGCGTGAGGTCGAAAAGGGTGAGCATGTCATTATTTTTCAGCCGGATACAGCCGTGGGAAGCAGGTTTTCCGATCTGATCCTCGGCATGGGTCCCATGAAAGTAGATAAAGCGGCAATAGGTATTTGCATTCTGCTCGTCGAGGCCCTCAAGCCAGAGGATGCGGGTCAAAACCGCGTCATTGCTTTCCTCGCCTTGCCAAATCCGGCGAGGCAGACGGCCTTTGAAACTGGTGAAAAGAGGGGCACCTTCGCCAATTTTTTCGCGGATGACGAAGTTACCAGTCGGGGTCCGGTAAGATCCTTCCTCGAATCCGGGACCATTGGCAGAGGTGGAAACCGGGGCAGAGAAGATCGATTTTCCCTGATCGCGGACAGTTAAGCACTGATCCTCAATCGAGACCTTGATGACGATCGGGGAATCCGGCCACTTCATGGAGGAGAAGGTGAGGTCAGGCAAGCTGTGGCTCCGCGGGGCGGGATTCGTCTGAGTCCGGAGCCGCGAGATTGCGATTGGGTTCCTGGGGCTTCATGCCGAGGCGGTCAATGAGGGCGAGGTCCTTTTCGATCGCAGGGTTTTTGGCAGTGAGGAGTTTGTCTCCGTAGAAGATGGAATTGGCCCCGGCAAAGAAGCAGAGGGCCTGGCCTTCTTCGGAAAGCTGGGTCCGGCCTGCTGAGAGGCGGACTTTGGCCTTGGGCACGGCAATGCGGGCGAGAGCGATGATGCGCACGAGTTCGAAGACATCGACTCCCTGCTTTTCGGCCAACGGAGTCCCGGGCATGGGCATGAGTGAGTTGATGGGAACGGATTCGGGCTGCGGGTTGAAACTCGAGATCACCTCGAGCATTTTGAGTCGATCTTCGGTGTTTTCACCGAGGCCGAGGATTCCGCCGCAACAGATGGACATGCCGGCGTCCTGGGCGTGGCGGATGGTGTTAAGCCGGTCCTGGAAGGTGTGGGTGGTGACGATGTTCGGATAGTGCTCGGGGGAGGTATCGATGTTGTGGTTGTAGGCGGTAACACCTGCTTCCTTCAGCTTTTCTGCTTCCGAGGGGCCGAGCTCGCCGAGGGTGACGCAGACTTCCATGCCGAGTTCGGAGACGTCGCGGACGATGTCGAGAACCTGGTCGAAGCGTTGGGTGCCTTCGCGAACTCCGCGCCATGCGGCTCCCATGCAGAAGCGGGTGGAGCCACTCTCGCGAGCGGCTTTGGCCCGCTCCATGATGTCGCATTTTTCCATAAGGCGCTCAGCATCAACGCCGCTTTTATAGCGTGCCGATTGGGCACAGTAAGAGCAGTCCTCGGAGCAGCCTCCGGTTTTAATCGAGAGGAGGGTGCAGAGTTGGACTTCGGCGGCAGGCCAGTTTTCCTCGTGGACCTCGCGGGAACGCTGAATGAGGTCGAAGAGGGGGAGTTGGTAGAGGGAGTCGAGTTCCTGGAACGTCATAGAATTAATTGAAAGGGATTAGCGGACCCACTTGCCGGAGACAGTGGGCAATTGACCAAAGGAGAGGGCGGCGTAGTCGGTCTTGCCTTTGGCGCCGACGAGGGTGACCCCGACCTTGCGTTTCCAGACTGCGGACATGCTTTCGCCAGTGTGGCAGCCCCAGCTGTGGCAGTAGGCATTTTTATTAAAAGCGCGGCGGCTGATCTTGCCGAGGTCGCGTTCGTGGATCCAGGCTTGACTGACCGCCATGACATCGCTGCCGTAATCGAGCATGAAGCAGAAGCGGTTGGAGTGGCCGAAGAAGTCGAAGGTGACAATATCCCTGCGGGAGTTGATGGCGGAAATAGCCTGGTCGCCTGAGTTGATCCAAATGAGCTTGGCTTTGCGCTTGGCGGCCTGTTCGGCAATCCAAGTGGTATAGGGTTTACTGTCGTAGCGCCCACGAGTGACGTATCCATTCTTATAAACGATCCAGATGATGGACGCGTCGGTTCCATGAGATTTCCGGATTTCGTCCATGCGCATGGTGGAGGCGCGCACGAAGTTTGCCCACCAACGGTCGTGCCGATCCCTCTCGACCCGGAGATTCTCCCACCTACGAGAGGCGGGACCGCCACAAAGAATAACGTGTTCCTTTGCAATGAGGGGGAGGCCGAGGGCGAATAGAATAATGAAGACGAAATGCCTCATGGGGAGATCTTGGCGAGGAAAGGAGAGTCCATCAAGGCTGGAGGAAGAGAGATTCTGATCTGCCGTTTCGAGATCGTTTTCTCAGCGGCGGTCCTATACCGGGTATCCGGGAAGGAAATGATGATCATTGCTTGATTCCGCTCCGCCGCCGCTCTTCCACGTTTCTTCAAGAACGATTCAGAGCGGTCACCAAAGTTTCCAGCGCCTTTTCCAAGCGGGCGGTTTGGGTGCCGAAGTTCAAGCGGACGCAGCGGCTCTTGCCGAAGAAGGCGCCGTCGGAGAGAAAGAGACCGGCTTTTTCAAGAGTCTGAATGGGGGTCTCGTTCGAGAGTTCGGTGCAATCAATCCAGGCGAGGTAGGTGGCTTCGATGTCCGGAACCACGGCGGCGGGGAGTTTTTCGCGGAGGGTGGAAGTGAGAAGGTCTCGGTTGGTGCGGAGGTAGGCGAGGAGATCCTGACGCCAGGGCTCGCCGTGTTTGTAGGCCGCTTCGGCGGCGTAGTAGGCGATGCAGTTGATCTCGGGGAGAGTGTGACCGCGGGCGGCGCTGAAGCGGCGACGGATGGAGTCGTTTGGAATGACGGCGAAGGCGTAGCCGAGGCCGGCGATGTTGTAGGTTTTGCTGGGGGCGAGGAGGGTGATGGTGCGATCACGGACAGGATCGGGGAGATTGAGAGCGGAGAAGTGCGGAGTCTTTTTTTCGTCCAGGATGAGGTCGCAATGGATCTCGTCGGAGAGAAGAATGAGGTCGTGTTTTTCGCAGAAGGTGGCGAGCTGAATGATCTCGTCTTTGGTGAAGACGCGGCCCATGGGGTTTTGGGGATTACTGAGGACAAAGAGCTTGGTCTGCGGAGTGACTTTGGCTTCGAGAGCGTCCCAGTCGAAAGTCCAGCGACCGTCGGTTTCGACGTGCTCGACGGTTTGAAGTTTCATCGAGGCGTCATTGTGAATGCCGAGGAAGGGGGGATAAATCGGGGTGCAGGTGAGGACGGATTCGCCCGGTTTCCCGAAAGCACGGACCGCGAGTGAGAGTGCGGGGACGAGTCCGCCGAGGTGGACGATTTCTTCCACCGGTGCGGAGTAGCCGATGCGGTTTTCAAGGTAGCCTTGCAGGGTCTCCACGAGGGAGGGATGCGGGGAGGCGTATCCGAAGACGCCGTGGTCGACGCGTTCGCAGATCGCGGTGATGACTTCAGGCGGGGAGGTGAAGTCCATGTCGGCGACCCAGAAGGGATCGAGGTCGGCGCGGCGGTCCCACTTGAGAGATCCGGTTCCACGGCGGGAGATGGGTGTGTCAAAATCCGTCATGGCGGGATGATGGCGGAGATGGGAGAACGTCCAACCACGAAAGAGATGAAAATGACGAAAGTTGATTGGGGAACAGAAGAGGACTTTACCGGCTTGTTTCCCACCTTGCGGCGTCTTGTGGTGAGCGAGCTTTCCAGGTCATGAGGATCCTTTCTTCAGTCGATGCGCGGTGGGTTGGCGAGGCCATTTTTTGAGCCCAGTTCAGAGCTTCCTCCGGGTCAACTTCTGACATGATGGCGGCATACCGGTTGAGCAGAAGATCCTTCGTTTCCGGCAGGGGATCCACTTTGTTTAACCATTCTGCGGCTCCCTTGAGATCACGCAGGGCAAAGCGGCCAAACAGTAAGCTCTGATAGTCCTTTGCCGATTCTTCTGGAAACGAAATAATCCATTCGACGATTTCAGGAGAGCCAAGGTTATAGGAGGTCATTTCCTGGAAGGAGGGGAGTAGCTCGGCGAAGGTCAGCTTCAATCCTTCGGCGCGTTCTCTCGCTTTGAGAGGATCTTGGACCACTGATGAGAGGATGAGTGACGTGATTATGCCAGCTCGCCGATCCCGGTTGTCGGGTTCGTTGATCGCCCTGGCGAGTTGATCGAAAGTGGAGGGAGAGAGAAGGGGTGTCTCGGAAAAGACATCAAATGAATCCCAGTCCGCCAGGTAGGATGCCGGGGCTTGTAGAAAACGAGCGCGCATGATTTCGGCTTCGAAGGATGCTTTGGCCTCCCCAAGATCGTTCCGGGAGAGCCACTCTTCGGCGACACCGGGTGATTGGCGGATGACTTCCCGGAAGTGCGTGCGCTGCTCGTTGAGGTCAGATGCCTTCTCCAGAGCACCCAGGGGATCGAGGACGGCATGAAGTTTTGAGAGCTGCTTGCGGAGTTGGAGAGAGTCGTCGTCGTCCCCTTCGAGTTGAGGACTGGAAAGGAGGTTGGCAAGATCGGCTGCAGTGAGATGGCTGAGCTCTGCGAAGAGTGTCGAGCTGGGATCGAAATTGCCGTGATCCCTGGTTCGGTGGGAGATTTCGAGAAGATTTCCGATGGCTGGCGGAGCTTTTTCGGAACGATTGCCGAGGTTCCTCGCTGAGAGTTGTATTTTATTATTCTCGAGCTTTGGAAGCTCCTTTTTGAGCTCTGTATTTTGATTGTTCTGAGTCGCCAAGATCACGCTGCCGATGAGGGCAATCGCAATCCAAAGGTGGTTTTTGAAAAAGGCTTTCATTGTTTTCCTTCTTCGATTTGATTCAGTAATTCCGGCTGTAAAAATTGTAAGGCCTCATCTCGATTCGAGTAAAGCCACGCCTTTGCGAGCTCTTGGATTTTATCATTCCTGGCAGGAGACGGACTGACTTTTACGGCAACATCATAGGCGTTTTTCCAATCGCCCTGATTACGCAGGCCGCTCGCGACTTGTAAAAAGAGCGGATCGTTTTCGGGAGTGCTCGTCTTTTCGAGGAGCCATTCTTTGGTCTGGGAATCAAAGGAATCAGAAGAGCCAAAAGGGTCGGCGTCGTCACGGGAATTGAGAAGGAGGCGAGAGAGACTTTGGTGGTAGTCGTCCTGATTGGGCATTTGGCTGCGAATCCAATCCGCTTTCGCTTGTATCGGAAGATCAGTTTGACTGGCGATGATTTGCGCGATGGCATCGCCATACCCATAGGGTTTTTCGCTGGACTTGAGAAGTTGCACACTGCGGTCGAGGTCGCCCGTGGCTTTGGTGAACTCGGTCCAGAATCGATGTTCGGAAAAGGGATCGATTGCCATTGGGAGATGGTTTAATTTGTTGGAATCCAATAGATGGATTAGGTCTGAATCGTCTCCTTCCGAGATCGCGGATTCGATCAAGCGGCTTGTGAGAATCCAAGGGATTTCGTAGAGGGTTGAACGTAGATTTTCTTCACGAATTAGGTCGACCGCGTGGTTTAAATTGGAACTGGCCAATCCGCTCAGGAGTGCTTCGAAGAGATTTTTGCGGTTGCTCCCACCGAAAACACTGCCGTTCTTGAAGTCGGTGTCAGGGTCTTTGGAACGAAACCACTCGAGGGCCGCTTGCGGATCGTTTTGGGCCCAATCGATGAAGAATTTTTGCACCTTGGAATTGGCTTCTCCAACACCAACGACATGTTCGAAGAACCCGGCAGGGTCGTCTTTGAGGCGCTCGTGCTGTAGGGATAGGATGGAATCAAATAGGCTCTGCCGGATCTGATCGGGACCATTTGCATTCCAGAGATCAGCCTGGAGTTTTTCGAGTTCCAGCGAATCAAGGCGAGCAAGGTGAAGATTGAAAATTTTCCACCACTCGCTCGATCGTTGGTTCTCCGTCAGACTCAGTCGCGACATGAGGTCCCGGGCGGAAAGAGGTTTTGAATAATCCCGGATCAAATCCCCAACGGTTTTTTCACGTGTTGTTTTGGGACGCGGAGATGATTGGGAAGAAGAAAGGGCCTCGTGTTTTAGCGAGAGGGTTTTGTCTTCCATGCGGGCTCTCTCATTCCCCAGGTGTCGCGATGCTCCACCGAAAAGCAGGAGCAGCACGAGGCACGCGGCGATGTTTTTCTGGAGAGGAGTCATCAGCAGGTTAGAACCGGAATGATGACGGAGATGGGACGGCGCGCAATCATGGAGTGGCAACCTATCAAGGCTCGATGGGGTTTTGCGGCAGGGCTCCTGCCTTGCCATTCTCTATGATTAGGACTCTGTTTTCATTGTCTGAAGTTGCCGTCAATCGGGAACGTGCGGCTTGCCTTTCAAGGTTTTCGAGAGTTGCTACTGCTCACGAAGCTGTCGGTCGCCATCTCAAAATACGGGAACCAAAATACAATCCTACAACCACGAAGACGATGAGAAGTAAGTCACCCGGATCGCTAAACATCCACGAGAGCTTTGCCGCTGATTCTGCATTGATCGCGATTAGAACGAGCAGGAAACGAATCAAATGAGCAAGGAAGAGCAATAGCGGTCCAGTTGAAAACAAGATCCACTTTTTCCAGAACACAGTCTGGCAATAATTGGCAACTACGGCAGAAATCATCGTGACCACGAAAAAATAATCATAGCTTTGTCAAAAGCCACCGATCCATAGATCTCGATCCCCGATGCTCAACACGCCTTCCTCTTTCACAACATCCATCCCCAAACGTAATCCCGCTTGATGGGTTAATGGCACGAGCCAGCTAAAGGCATGTTGATTAATCCATCCCAGCACTCCCGGAATGGGAATCGTGAACCACAGGAAAAAAGCAGGAAAGACAAACGCCCGCGCGATTCGTCCACCGAAGAGATAGTGAACCAACCCGATTGTCAGAAACGGCATTCCTGCTAAGGCCCACCGTGGCTGTATGACTCTCATTGACGCCCAAAACAAAAGGAGCCCGAGGCAAAGCCAAATCAGCCCCAGGCAGGAAGGCTTGACCACCTCCTCCTGCCGACACTTCCACGCCCACCACACGAGGTACGGAAAAATTAACAGCGCCAATCGTCCGTGCAGGAAACCATTCGCGGAGTTACAAGCAGCCCACGTCCAACCCCACAAAGACTTCCCTGTAACCGTGGGATATGCCGGATAAAAAAGGTAAATTCCAACAAGCGAAGCTACAGCTACCCCGATCATCACCCTCACGGAAAGCGGCCATCTTTGAAGATTGCCAAAAGTTATCACCTCACCTTCCTTCTTCATTACTACGGGTGCCGACAATGCGCTCAGACTTCAGGCTTGACGCTGAATTGCTCATGCGGTTTTCAGTTTGAAGTGGACCAGCAGTTTCTCATCAAATTTCACACGACACGATAAAAATTGAATTGGAGGCTGGAGATTCGAGCCATTTGTAAAAAAGAAGCCATTTAGGGTGGTTTGAATATCCGTGAGACAATAGCCCTTATTTTTAGGGAATTGTGGAGGGCTTCACGGAGGGGCAAATAGAGTGCCGTCAGGTTGGATCATATGGAGATCAGAGATGGAAAGACGATTAATAATTCCCGAGGCTACAATGGGGGGCTGATTTTCTAGGTTCTCCGCGAGGTGGGTATGCTGAAATCTGCAGACGTCCATCTCTAATTCAATTGCGGTCCAGATAGCCGGAGTGGAAATCTCCCCAGCTTCGCCAGGTGCAATTGATGTGGAGATTGATCTGTTTTCGTGATCGGATCTCCCCAAGAATTTGAAAGAAAAAACCTTATGATTTGCGTAAATGTCTCCCAATATGAAGTTCTCCGGAAGCCTTTTGGGTGTCTCTTTATTGGTTTCGGGTTTTGCGCGGGGGGATGATCGACCGAATGTTCTTTTGATTCTCGCGGACGATATGGGTTACGGTGATGTTCAGGTTTTAAATGAGGAGTCCAGGATCTGTCTCTTATACACATCTCCGAGCCCACGAGACCGAGGCTGATCT
>CAJXVQ010000053.1 GCA_913060685.1 uncultured Verrucomicrobiales bacterium | reverse complement strand
GAGATCAGCCTCGGTCTCGTGGGCTCGGAGATGTGTATAAGAGACAGTCGCACTGCTCCTCAGCTCAGGTTCATGAGAAATGATATGCCTCAAGAGAATCATTTCGTGGCGCTGCGACTTCGTGGCTACAAGGCGAACCGCGATGGGATCGGGGCCCGGGTCGAAGTTTGGACAGCTAATGATTCCGTTCCCCTGATCAAAACCTTGAAAGCAGGAGACGGATTTCTCGGGCAATCCTCCAAGTGGCTCCATTTCGGCCTGGGAAAGTCAGCGAAGCTGAGCCGCGTGTTGGTGCGCTGGCCGGGCGGTGATGCTGAGGAATTTTCTGCGGTATCGGCCGACGGGCGTTTTCTTCTGGAGGAAGGAAAAGGGCAGGCGATCCTCGTCCCGATGCATGTGATAAAGTTTGGCGAAGCTCCCGAGCCCGCACCGCTGTCACCGCAGCCCAAAGGGCGACGTATCATCACGCCGACCCGCGCTGCTTTACCCCCGCTGCGTTATACGAAATTCGAGGGAGGGGATGCTGAAATTCCGATGAACGAGGGAAAACCGGTTCTCATCAATCTTTGGGCCAGTTGGTGTGCGCCTTGTCTCGCAGAGCTGGAAGAATGGAAGGATCAATCTTCCAAAATGAAGGCCGCCGGGATCCGGGTTTTTACGATTTCGGTCGATGCGATTGATGACAATGATCAGTCCTCGCTGACAACGGCTCGCGCGATGGCCGGAAAGCTTGGCCTGCCCTTTGAATCAGGAATGGCGACGCGCGAACTTTATACCCGTCTTCAGCAAGCTCACGACTGGCCTTTTCGTCGGCGTATTCCCATGCCGGTTCCCACCAGTTTTTTGATCGATGGAAAGGGTCGCCTGACTGCCATCTATCGCGGCACCGTTTCCGCAAGTCAGGTAGCCGCCGATTCCGGGTTATTTGAGATATCGGACAGTGATCTTCTGAAGGTCTCACTCCCGTTTATGGGCCAGTGGCTTTTCACTCCGAAGGCACCCGCTCCGATGGCGCGCGGGATTGAATTGATGGGCGATGGTGATGTCGTGGATGCGGCAGAGTTTGCTATCAGAAACCTCGAGCTACTGAAGCCTCATAAGGAATTTCCGCTTCTCGCCATCTGGATCAGCGAGAAGCTAATGGCATCAGGTGATACCAACCGTGGGCTTCAATTTCTTCACTGGGCAGCGGAGGGAGATGGATCGAATCTCGCGGTGGTGAATAACCTGGCCTGGCAACTGGCAGCAAATCCGAGTGAGCGTGTGCGAGATCCTAAGCTTGCTCTGCTGTGGGCCCAGAAGGCGAATACGATGACCAAGGGGAGCCACCCTACTATTCTTGATACGGTGGCGGTGGCGTATGCCGCTACGGGTGACTTTAAAAAGGCGATCGAAGTCATGGAGAAAGGAATAGGGATTGCGGAAGCACGAGAGGAGGATGCGATTGCGAACCCGATGAAGAAACGCCTGGAGCTTTTCAAAGCAGGAAAGCCCTACCTCGAGCCTGCTCCCGAATCCAAATAGAAAAGTCTCATTTCCTTTGCTGAAAAGAATTCACCTTTTTCATGATTGGAAAATCCTCTTGTTGGGAGGGAGGGTTTTGGCCTAGTTTGCCATTCACCTTCATGACGCTTGAATTGTGTCCCGAAGTTTTTTTTCTAAAGAAATCCGCCATCTGGCCACGGCAATAACAACCATCATTGAATCCGATTATGAAATTCCCAATCCCATTCGCGATCGTCTGGACAACTTTTTCAGCCCAAGCTGATATCCTATTGACTGAAGATTTCACCGGCGGTGACGGGGGATTTATTTCCACGGAAGTTGGTGGGTCGACATTTCCCTGGACCCTGAATGTGCCAAGCTCGTCCTGGCGCCTTGATGGCGATACCGATCTGGGCTCGCCGACCCGGAACAATCTCACCAGTCCGATCATCGATGTCACCGGGACTGAGGCGCTCATTATCAGTTTTGACCATCGCTACAGTATTGAGGGTGGTCTTTGGGATGGAGGAGCTCTTTTTACGAGTCTCAATGGCGGCGAGTTCGTGCAAGTTCCCGCCACGGCGTTTGTCGAAAACGGCTACACTGCGATGGGGTTGATTGGAAATCACGACCTCTTTGAGGGAGATGGCTTTGGAGGTGATTCACCTGGATACGCGAGTGAAACATTCATCACAAGTGTCGCCGAGATCCCGGGCATGGCCATCGGCGATACGATCCAGCTCCAGTTTGTCGGTGCTTATGATGAATTTTCAAGGGGGACTTTTTTGCCCAACTGGGAAATTGACAGGGTGACGGTGGAGACCCAGGTTGACACTGACGGCGATGGGATGCCGAACAATTATGAAAGGGCCAATGGGCTCGATCCCGATGTTGATGATGCAGACGGGGATCTTGATTCGGACAATGTCAGTAATCTTACGGAGTTCGAAAACGGGACCGACCCCCAGGACGAGGATTCCGACGATGACAATCTCAACGATGGTGTCGAAACGAATACGGGCATCTTCTTGAGCTCCGACGATACCGGGACCGATCCACTCAACGACGATTCTGACAGCGACGGCCTGTCCGACGGTGTCGAAAACCCCGATCTTCCCTATGTCGATGCCGACCAGACCGGCTCCGATCCAAATATTGTCGATACCGACGGCGACGGCCTTGACGATCCGTATGAAATTGCCAACTCGCTCAATCCGGGCGACGACGGCACCGCCGATCCTGTCAATGGCGCCGACGGGGATCCGGACATGGACACCTTGAGCAATATCGAGGAGCGCGATCTGGGCACCGATCCGCAGGACGACGACACCGATATGGACAGCCTCAGCGACGGAGTGGAGACCAACACCGGAACCTGGGTCAGCGCAACTGACACCGGAACCGATCCACTCGATAATGATTCTGACAATGACGGCTTACTCGACGGGGTCGAAAATCCCGATCTTCCCTTCGTGGATGCAAATCAGCCAGGCACCGATCCGAACAATTCCGATAGCGACGACGATACCATCAGTGACGGAATCGAGATCGACCAAGGCCGCAACCCGACCGTGGCCCAGCCGCTCCCGGCTGGCTATTTTCAAGACTTCGACGGTTTCGCCGATGGCTCGACTGACCTTGGGGATGGCTCGGTGATGAACGGCACCGCTGCGGTCGAGGGAGATCAACTCGTCTTGACCCGCGACGGCGTTGCCGGTGGCTTCGCCAGCTTCATGATCCCGGCAGACGCGGTTCCCGGCTCGGAAAATGGCTGGACTGCAACGTTCGATCTTACCATCAGTGACGGAGCCGGAGCGAATGAACCTGCCGATGGCTTGTCCTTCAACTACGGTAACTTTGACCTTACCGAAGTCGGATCCGCCGAGGAGGGCATGGGCACTGTTGGATCGGTCACTGAAAACATCTCATTCGAGATCGACACGTGGATGAACCTTGACGCCGAACAGGGTGTCAACATCGCCGAAAAAGTGGGCGGTGGAGACACGGACCTCTCTTTCACCGGTGGTTCGATCCTCGCCGACGGCACCTCTGTGAGCGGTCCGGTTGTCTGCACTTACGATCCAGTCGACGGTCTTTCCTTCACGACCGAGGGGCTCCTAACCAACGCACTCTTCGAGAATGTCGCCGCTTCCTTTCTCGGCAGCGATGCCTACAACTTCGGGATCTCTGCCCGCGTCGGCGGCGCCAACCAGACCGTGGCGATCGACAACCTGCGAATCTTCAGCAGTAGCTCGCCGCAAGACAGCTTCCGTATCATCAGTATCGAAAGAGTCGCCGGCGCAGCTCCAGACACCGTTGATATCACCATCACCTGGAATTCGAGCGATCGGAAGGTCTACGGTGTCTTTACCTCGCCGGATCTGATGGACGAATGGCAGGAGCTGGACGACAGCGTCCCGGGTGCCTTGGAAATGCCGACCACCTCCTTCACCGACAGAGGAATACCGATTGGAATCCTGCGTCGATTCTACCACATTCGCGACACCACACAATAATAGGGAGCGGCGTTTGCGCATCGATCAATCGGATTGGATCCAAAAGGTGTGCCGGGCATTGAGCAAAGGAGAATCTCCTCAATCTCAAAATTGTCGGCGGAAACCGGTGAACTCCGGACGGCCTTCCAGGAGATTGATCTCACCGTAGTGAAAGCCGCCGACGAAGGGAAATGACTGCCCCCGGAGGGTCAGCCCCCTTGTCTGCAGATTGGGGGCAGCCGCTTATTACGCCAATGAGATGATGAGTATCTGGATTGTAAAAGGGGCAGATCCTTGACGGACTCTCCTTGCACTGCAGGCGTCGCAGTGCGAGACTGGCCCCACCTTATGCCTTCACGCGGACGCCATCAAAGCACCTCTAAGGAGTGCCGTGTCTTGATCCGGAGGATCGAGGCCATGGACGGGGTGGTGGGAGTGATCATTGGCTACTCCTACGGTGGCAAGTCCCTCGCGAGAAGCAGCAAGACCGGAGCAATCCGGATTCAACGGACGGTCGCTGGGGGGCTGAAGGCCGTTACCCAATCTGCCAAAGGCCTGCAGGAACTCTTCATCCGCACCGAGCCCGGCAAGGAGGCTGAGATCGCGGCGAGCGTCCGGGAGCTCGTGTGATCGGCTCAAGTTCCTTGATGATAGGAAAATCAGCGTGGTCGCCTCGAGTGTGGTTCCGTTGACGACTCGCTGTTTCTTACTCCCAGAAAAGGAAGGAGCCGCCATCACCCGCTGACAAGATCACTAATGACCGCATCAAGCTTGAGAAGCGATTTGCCAAAGGCTCCCTCTTTGATTTCGATTTGGGATTCGCGGAGGAACTTGCCCTTGGCATCATAGGTTCGCACAGCGCATTCGTGGAGCTCGCCGGTGGCGTCGCTCCCGTCGGCTCGGCTGAGTTTGATGAAGAGTTTGCCTTTGCCGTCTTTGTTGGGGCCCAATTCCTTCAGCAGGGAAGTGAGATCGATCCCGACTTCGAGCGGGGTATTGTCCTCCGGTCCCGCCACGGGAACGTGGCCCGCATTGCCTCCGCCGAAGAGGGGCCAGCCATTGAATGCTTCCGGGGCGAACTCGTGCTCGGGATCGGTGGCATCCTTGTCACCGGCAATGCCAATGGTCATACGGAGGTCGGTCCGGTCGTTGCAGGCGAGTTTGAGCTTTAGGGTCTTGCGGGGGAGATGCCGGGCAACTTCGCATCGGCCGAGGTAGTTTCCGCGTTTCCAGGTTGGGTCAATCATCGCACTGTAGAGCAGATAAACCCGTCCGTCTTTTGACCACTTCTCACCCCATGAATTGGCGACGATGTAGGCCCCGCGCTCCCAGTCGGCGAGGGTGACCTTGCCATCGTCGTTGATGTCGAGATCGTTGGTGACTTTACCGTCGCCGTTCAGGTCGTATCCGACCTTGTCGTCGTAACCCACGCAGGTAATTCCGTGCCCATAGCCGCTTGGTCCCCATTTGGTCCAGATGTCTTTACCCGCCTCATGTTCGCCTTTTGGAATGGTCACCGTGACTTTTTTTAATTCGCCCATGCGGCCGTCCAGAGCGAACAGTCCACCCAACGCTTTCTTTTTCGACTTGGATTGGTTGCGGTCAAAGAGCCAACCACGGGCTTCGTTGAGTTGGTCGATGGTATTGGCCGGAGAGTAGCGATAGCCCGAGACCCGATACTCCATCGCTTCGCGCCAGATTTCATAGCCGTTTGGCCACACGCCTATCTTATTGAGGCGGACACCGCCGTAGGACTTGGCGCTTGGCACGCCGATGCGCTTGGCCACCTCCCAACCGTGATAGGCCTCTGATCCTTTGTTTTCTGCACGGTTCATCATATTCCACGAAAAGTGAGCGGGGAACCGCGTCGCGTCAGTGTCTGCAATGGTGCCATTCAAGACGTTCATTTCGTAGGTGAAGATCGACGCCACTGCGGCGAACTGGCCACACGCCCCCCATTTCTGTTTGTAGATGGGCGGGAACTGCGGGCGAGTGGAGTTATCGACGCGTGACGGCAGACGAGCGGGGTCAACCTTCGTCACTCCAATGTCAGGTCCGGCCGCATCACGCCAGGTGTTGTAGTCCTTCCCCTCGGACGGAGGTCGGGAAAAACCGCCCGGATAGGCGGGTTGGGCTTTACTGGTTTCGTCAGCGATGACTGGACCATTGAGACCAGAGAACAGGAGGCAAGAGGTGATGAGGGAACGTTTCGGATAGGTGATCATAGATGGCGTCCCGAAGTGATACTGGGTTTAGTAGGCAGCCCTATCGTCAGAAGCTGCAGTATTGCCCCGTCAAATAGGCCAAGCCTTCGCTCGCTCGTTCAAAATAGGGGCAGTTTGCGGGATTTTTGAGCTGCGAGGTAACTCTGGCACGGCCTCAATTGAAGATAATCAGAGATTTTTTGTGATCGCCCGCCCGTTCTTTCCAAGGAAAGAATGAACGCATGAGTGAACAAGAGTCAAATAACAATCTTCCCCCGATTCCGGGCCGTGATTCGCCCTCTCCACAGGAGGTGGATCCCAAGCTGGCCTTTGAGATGGGGGCCGAGTCAGCGCCTTCCAAGGCGCCGGCCCTCTGGTCACCTCCGGAACCAGAGGTGCTCGATCCGCTCTTCCCGGAATACACCATCACCGAGCTGATTGGTCGGGGTGGCATGGGGGCCGTTTATCGTGGCGTGCAGAAAAGTCTCGATCGCCCTGTTGCCATTAAAGTCCTGCCACCTGAACTGGCGAATGCCGACCCCAGCTTCGCGGCACGCTTCGAGCGAGAGGCCAAGTCGATGGCCCGGCTCGACCATCCGAACATCGTGCATGTTTTCGATTTTGGCCGGACCCATGCCGGTCATTGGTTTATCGTGATGGAGTTTATTAACGGGGTGGACTTCCATCAGTTGATCCGCTCCGGTGAGCTGGATGCGGCTTCAGCGCTCACTGCGGTGAGCCAGATCTGTGATGCGTTGGAGTATGCCCACGGCATGGGATACATCCACCGTGACATCAAGCCGGACAACATTTTCATCGACCGAAAGGGAAAGTTGAAGGTGGGTGACTTTGGCCTGGCCAAGCTGATCGGAGGAGAAGCGTCTGAAGAGACGAACACTGAATTCAATCAAACCCTCACGGTGACCGGGGCCGGCATGGGCACTCCAGCCTACTGTGCGCCCGAGCAGATCGAAGGTCGTTCCACCGACCACCGGGCTGACATCTTCAGCCTTGGCGTCATGTTCTACGAGATGCTCACGCGAGAGCTTCCCCGTGGGAACTTTCAACCGCCATCACAAAAAGTAAATGTGGATGTTCGCATCGACGAGGTGGTCCTGCGGGCCATGGAGAGCGAGCGGGAAAGGCGGTATTCCAGCGCCGGTGAAATGCGGACGGAGCTGGAGGCGGCGAGGACCGTGCCACCTTCTCTCCCCACCGGGAATTTTGAAACCAAGACAACCCAAACCGATAACCCAACCATGAATCCCCAATCAAGCATGACAACGACAACAGCACCGCACATTGCACCACCAGCGTCCATGAGTAAGAGCGACAAAGCCAGAGCCTACGGGAAAACAGGACTCACCTTCCTGATCATCGCGTTTCTCATTCCGGTAGCGGTGACACTCTTATTTGTCTTCTCCGAAGACCCAAGATCTCTGGAGTGGCTTCCAAAAGTTGCCATCGTTCTCGTGGTTCTATCTTTGGTGTTTAGCCTGATTTTTGGGATATTCGGATGGGCACATCCAACCGGAAAAATCGCCACCATTACCTCAACTTGCCTCTTGATTCTAGGCGTGTTGGCCACTCTTCTTCTGACCCCCTTGGCCCCTGTCAGAGGTCCGCAAAGCAACGGGTTTGAACCAGACCTGGGGCCAGGTAAGACCAGTCGACCGGTATCACGATGAGACCTGCCTTGGCGTCGGAAGACCGATGCACCCCGTGACCTTAGCTCGATCCTGCCTACCATATTTCCCATGTCCTCGAATTTCCAACCCACCCGCTGGAGCATGATCCAGAATACCGGTGCGAGCGAAGATGGCGTGCGTGACCGGGCATGGGAGGAGTTCGACCATCTCTATCGCACTCCGCTTCTTGGATTCATCCGGCGTTGCGGGTGGTCGCTTGATCGGGCGGAGGATCTCCTCCAGTCGTTCCTTGCCGTCGTCGCGGAGCGGAATTGGCTCTCCGAGGCTGACCCGGACCGGGGAAAGATGCGCACCTTTTTACTCAGCCGATTGAAGCGCCATCTCCACGATGCCCTGAAGTACGACCGCGCGCAGAAGCGGGGTGGGGGAGCGGAGAACATTCCTCTCGACGAAGTCGCCGCAGTTCTGGCCGAACCGGAGAACAAACGCGCGGCCGAGTGTGAATTTGACCGCGAATGGGCCCGCTCGATTCTTGCCCACACGTTGGACGCAATGGAGCAGCAGGCCGAAGCAAAAGGCCGTGGCCACATCTTCCAGCTTCTCAAGGGGCAGATCACCGGCAATTCCGAAGAGAGGCTTGGCGAAGCCGCTCAATTCCTCGGGCAATCCCAGGGCGCCGTGCGGATGCAGCTTCAACGACTTCGGGAAAGCTTTCGGACTCGCCTTCGCGCAGAAGTCGCCGAGACCCTCCTGCCTGGAGAAGATGTCTCAGATGAAATGCGTTACCTTGCCCGGGTTTTGAGCGAGTAGGCCAATCTTGCTTTGCTTCGATCTCATCCTGGTAATGCATCAACCACCCGGGGGCTGGTGATTGGAGTCAATTGTCAGCCTGTAAAAGATGGGGCCCGCCCTTCGCCGGCACCCTGATGAAAGAGATTCCTGCTTCCGAACAAACTTTCGTCGATAGATTTTTGCATGTGCGGGCAGTAAAGATAATCCACGGGGCTCATCGAGCCTGCGGGATGGAAGCAATGCTGCCCTGTCCGTCGAAGGATGTAATTCATAATGAGAAGAACCGGTACGTTTCCCCTGAACAGAATGGGAGCCTTGGGCGGCATCGCTTCCTTGTTTCTATTTGCTCCCGCTTCGTTATACGGCGCCGCTCCCGGCTCTGCGGAGAGTTCGGCAAAGCAATCGCAATCGAGTGAACTGCCTCCCCTGGACAAAGCCCGGGAAGTGGGACGTGCAAAATCTGCCTTGTTGGCATCGGGACTGCGTAAGGAGATCTCGCCGCCCGCTGGACCTTCGGCGGCCAATCTCGTGGACTTCAAGAAGCATGTCGCACCGGTGCTCACCAAGACCTGCGTGGCGTGCCACGGTCCTAAAAAGTCCAAGGGCAAGTTCCGCATCGACACCCTGGATCCTGATCTCATGCAAGGGGGCGATGTCGATTGGTGGCTGGAGGTTCTCGATGTCTTGAGCAATGGCGAGATGCCGCCTGAAGACGCCGACGTCCAACTGGCGGATGAAGACCTTACCAAAATCACCGGGTGGCTGGGATCGGAGATTCAAAAAGCCTCGACAGTGCGGCGCAACGAAGGGAGCCATTCCTCATTTCGTCGCATGACGCGCTACGAATATAACTACGCACTCCGGGATCTGCTTGGCTTAACCTATTCCCTCGTGGAGGGGCTTCCTGCGGAAACGGCATCCGGAGATGGCTTCAAGAACAGTTCGGAAATGCTGCAGATGTCGGCCATGCAATTCGAAATGTATCGCGAGATTGGCCTGAAAGCTCTCAAACATGTCACGGTCTCTGGCGAGCGCCCTAAAATGGTTGTCTACCGTCTGCCGATGCAGGACGAGAAACTGTCGGTGAACAGCAATGAAGATATTGGGGAAGTGCATCCCCTCAGTCAGAAGCTGAAGAAAGGTGAGAAGCCGGTAAAAGGGGTCTCTCTGGATCAGAGGAAACGTTCAGTGAAATTCAATCTCAGCAATCACCTTCCTGATGAAGGCATGATGCGCGTGACCATTCGTGCCGGGCGGTCGACGATGAACACGGACGAGTATGCCAACCTGCGTTTGGATTTCAGTGCTCACACCAGCAATAACGCCAACTTTTCCCAAGTGATCAGCGACCGCGATATGCCCGTCACGGCCTCTGCCGACAGTCCGCAATCGATCCACTTTGATATTCCTCTCAGCGAAATTCAGCGCAATCCATTCCGAAACAATGTTGAGAAATTCCCCCGGCGGGATGAGTTTTTAACGATTCAAAATATTTCCAGCGGCCGCAGAAATAAGGAAGCTCTCAGTGTGCTTGTCGATTTCATCGAAATCAGCGCGCCCTACTACGAACAATGGCCGCCCAAAACTCATCGAGATATTTTCAGAGAAAGTGACCATAAAACGAATGAGCAGAAATATGGTCGTGAAGTGTTAACGCAATTCATGGAGCGGGCCTGGCGTCGTCCCGTTACTTCGAAGGAAGTGGATCCCTTCATGGCCCTCTTTACGGAATACCGTCCCGACTTTGCGAACCTGGAAGAGGCCATGCTGGAGGTGTTGGCAACCGTCCTGGCGACCCCGGAATTTCTCTATCTGGCTCAGGAAGTCCCAGCCAGTGATTCGGAAAATCCACAAACGATCACTGGACTGGAATTGGCCAGCCGCCTCTCGTTCTTTCTGTGGTCCAGTGTCCCTGACGAGGCGTTGCTCGAACCCGCCCGGAAGGGAACGCTCAAAGAGCCAACGGTGTTGGTGGCTCAAGTCACACGGATGTTGGCGGACTCTCGCTCAAATCGATTGGCTCAAAATTTCGTTCACCAATGGCTCGGTCTCGATGGCCTGGATAGTGTCACGCATGTGAAGGACAGTTCGCTTTTAGAGGCCATACAGGAAGAGCCCGTTGCCTTCTTTGAGGAAGTGTTGAATCGCAATAGCAGCGTCATGGATTTCATTCACTCGGACTACGCCGTGGTCAACGAACGCCTGGCCGGTCACTATCAGATTAGCGACGTTTATGGACCTCATTTTCGCAAGGTGCCGATCAAGCCTGAAACCAATCGTGGTGGGATTTTGACCGGCGCTGCGATTCTTTCGATGAACTCCGACGGCAAAGACTCCCATCCTCTCAAACGCGGCGTCTGGATGCTGGAACGCATCCTGCATGATCCACCGCCACCGCCGCCGCCCAATGTCCCGGAAGTCGATCTGACGGATCCGAGAATTTTGCAAATGACTCTCAAAGAGCGCATCGCAGATCACCGGAATAGTCCGGCCTGTTTCTCGTGCCATGCCAAAATTGATCCCTGGGGAATTGCTTTTGAAAACTACGATGCCTTGGGCACCTTCCGGACGAAAATTGAGAATCAACCGGTGGATGCGACTTCGGCTCTTCCCAACAAGCAGGAAATCGCGGGGATGGATGGCCTAAAGCGCTACCTCCTTGCGGATCGGCAGGATCAGTTTGCCGGAGCGATCGTTCATAAAATGACCAGCTATGCCCTTGGCCGACCCTTGTCTTTTAGTGATCGTGCCGAGATTGACAGCCTGACTGTCGAGTTTAGAAAAAAGGGAGATCGTTTGGGTGATTTGATACACTTGATCATCAACAGCGGTATCTTCCTCTCAAAGTAAGAATCATAAACCAATGAAGAATAACAACGAAGCCTCCATGAACCGTCGAAAGTTTCTTCGTGGCACCGGTGTCGCTCTCGGTCTGCCATGGCTTGAAACTTTTGCTGCAAATGATTCCGGTCCGGACCCTGCGCCGAAGCGATTTGTGAGCGTCTACCATCCTGATGGTGTCGGATTGCCGGTCAAAGCGGATCCGGCCTGGAAGGATTGGAGCTGGTTCCCCCGGGGCGGCGAGAGAGATTTCGAACTGACCAAAGTGCTCGATGTCCTCGAGCCTTTGCGCAAGGAAATCACGATCTATTCAGGGCTGTCACACCCGGCGGCAAGAACGGTTCATGGTCATTCAAATGCCGATCAGTATCTCACGGGTGCGGCAACCGGCGGGCACGGAGCCTACCAGAATTCGATCTCCCTCGACCAGGTCTACGCCGCACAAGCGGGAGAATTCACCCGCCATTCTTCGCTGGTGATGTCAACCAACGGAGGAGTGGGTGGCCCGCGTGGCGCACAGACCCAATCCTACAATCGTGAAGGACGGCCCATCCCGGCCATGAATCATCCGAAGCAGATCTTCGATATGCTTTTTGTGACCAGCGGTAAGGATGCTGCCGCAAAACTGGCACGAAGCAAAAGCGCGCTCGATCTCCTCATCGTCAATACGCGCTCATTTGGCCGAAAGCTATCCAAGCACGACCAGGAAACACTGGAGCAGTATCTCGATGCCGTTCGCGATACCGAAGTGAAATTGACGAAAGCCCGGAAATGGATCGATACCCCGGTTCCCAAGGTTGACACCCGAAATTTAACCCTGGAGGCAGGCCCAAAAGAGGCGCGGCTTTATTTCCAGACCATGTATGAGTTGATCTATCTTTCCTTCCTGAGTGATTCAACCCGCGTGGCGACCTTTCAGTTGGGTCGGGAGAATGGTGGAGGGTCACACGACCTGCTTTCAAAGGCGGTGGGGTTCGGAAATGCCCATGGCCTGACCCATGCCGTCAAGAAGCCAAAAGGCTGGGAAAACCTCGGCACCTACAATCGCTATCAAGCGGAGGAATTTGGCCGTTTCGTACAGAAGCTCAAGGACACCTCGGAGCCGAACGGACAGGGAAGCTTGCTCGACAACACCTTTGCGATGCATGGTTCCGCTTCCAGTAGTTTCCACCTCTCCCGCAACTACCCCATCATCTCGGCTGGTGGAAAAAATCTTGGCTTCGAAAATGGTCGCTACCTCAAGTTTGGCAAAGGAAATGAAGACAATCAGGCCGGTGCTGGAATCGTGAGCGACAAAGGGTGGCGGGGAAAAGTCGAGGTTGAAGAACTTCCGCTTTCCCAACTCTTCGTCACCGTCTTGCAAAGGCTCGGTGTCGAGACGGGAGAATTCGGTGGGATCACCGGGACGCTGGGCAGAGTGTGAAATTGGATTGGGATGATCATGAAGTTAGGAATTGTCGTGGGCTTGGCCGCATTCTCTCTCGGAATAGGGCACTCGGCCGGAGGGGAGAAGCAGTGGTTCGTGGACCGGAATCTGGTCTATGAACGGGGGAGTGCTTTGAGTGGGGAATACCTGGAGAAGCATGCGCCGGATTTTTCCAAGATGCTTGAGACCACGATACCTTGGATCGTGCGAATCGAAGTGCGGCACTCGTATGTGAAGAACGGCTATAGTTCGAATCACGGCACGGGGATCATTCTGAAGGGCGGCCGAGTCCTCACCGCGAAACATGTCCTGAATGAGAATGCCAAAGAGGGGAGGAAGACGGTTGTTCTGACCACGACAGACGGTCGCGTGATCCCTGCCGAGCTTATGAAAGAGGGGGAGAGTGATTGGGCCATTCTACGGATCATCGGGAAAGAGAGCCAAGAGGTGGCGATGAAATCGCCGGTGGTGATTGGGAAGGTGACCTCGAATGAGATGGCGGTTTTTCTTGGCTATCCCGCACGCTTGGGACTCGATGGAAAAGGGAAGGTGAAGTCATTTCACAAGGGCAATGAGTCGAAAGGAATTCAGGTGAGCAAACTCTCACCGATGCTGGTAGTTGCCACGGTTTCCGACCCGGAGGCCATGAGTCTCAAGCCGCAGGCTGGCTTTCCTCCGGTTGGCGGGATGAGTGGTGGACCGATTCTGAATGCCGAAGGAAAAGTGATCGGAGTGCAAAACTCGGTTTCCAAGACTGCCGAGGACGCCACCGGAAAAGTCCTCTACTACACGATCAATGCAACCCCCGCCAGTGAGGTTGAGGAAGATCGATAGCGCAATCAGGGTTTTGGCAACCAGCCAAGTTTGACAAGGAAGTTGTCGGCTTCCTGGAGCGTCTGGTCACGGTGTTTCCCGCGATTGAAGAAGCCGTGACCAGCCCCCTCATAGCGGACGAGCTTGCAGGATCGATTGAGTTTTTTCATCTGTTTCTCGAAGGCTTCGACCGTGCCGATCGGCACCGTGCTGTCGTCTGTTCCATGCATGATCAAGGTGGGGGGAGTGTGTTTGCCAATGTGGTGCGCGGGAGAAAGGTCTTCGGGCTTCTCAACTCCCAGGCGCTCCTTGGAAATAGTGCGGTGGGCCTTCCACTCGCCGAGATCACCCAGGGTGGTGGCCGGATTAAAAAGGATCATGGCATTCGGTCTTTCGTCGTTGCCCAGGCCCGTCAGGGTGCCGGTGCTCGCGGCGACATGACCACCTGCCGATCCGCCGGCGGTCGCGATTCGTTTGGGATCGACACCCAGTTTGTCGGCATTCTTTCGGACCCACGCCAGAGCGGCTTTTGCGTCCTTCACACATTCGACCGCCGGGACCCCGTGGCGGCTTTTTACCCGGTAGTCCACCAGCATCGCGATCATTCCACGCCCGGCAAAGTGGCGCGCCTGTGACTCGAACTGAGTCGGTGATCCGGCATTCCACCCACCGCCAAAAAAGAACAAGATGGCCGGCTTGGCCTGACCTTCGACCTTCTTGCCAAGGATCCAGAGCTTCATCTCAACTTCGTCCGCGGTTTGATAAACCTCGGACCGGGCATCGGTGATTTCAGGCGGATAGGGGGGTGCTGCGTGAAGGGCACCCACCAGGAACAGACAAACGAGAGATCGAATCATAAGTAATTTAACGCAAACCTGCCTGGTTTGTTGCAAGAATTCACTCCCAAAAATTAGAGCGGACGTGTTCCTCCCCGCCTCTTATGGAGTGGTCGCTCGCTGTGGAAGCCCGCCAGTTGTCGGACGGGGAACATCGTTGCCTCACACCCCGATGCGCACGGGTGTTTCACAGGGCCGACCAATCCGAAAAGACGACTGCCTGGCCACGTCGCGTGTCGTTTTCATCGCGGACCGTCCAAACCGTTGCGCGGTGAATTTGAAAACGCTTGCCCGTTGTGGTGATGCGAACGCCTGCGTAGTCGTCGATGAAGCCATCCGCGGTGACCCTGGCGAGCATGGTGTCGCGTTCTTCCCGGAGGATTGGCTCTGCGGTGAGGCGAGATGGCATCGTGGTGAGGGTCGGCCAGTCCGTTTCCCAGAGCTCCAAGGTACGGCGGTTGCCATAGTTGAAGAGGGGGTCGTCCTCCGTGCCGTGGGAGGCGATCACGGCTTCGCAGTTCCAAAAAGCGGAACAGAGCGCCTCGCCATCAAGTGTCGCCCAACTCGCATCACCCAGCGGTTGGCCGGTGATCCGGAGGTGGCTGTCGCGCAGCAGCCGGCATTGGGCGGCGATGGCATCGTTGTTGGCGAAAGGCGGCGGGGTCTCGGTCATGGCTTGAATTAGAGGTGATCTCGTACCAGAAAATACGAAGTGGAAACCCTACCACACTTTCACTGATCCCAGTCTCTGCGCACGATAGAAGCAGCGACCTCTCTCAGAAGTGCTGTCTAGAAACGCCGATGGCCGGAGATTATCCATTCCAATCACGGTGAACGGCTCCCAGATCTTCATGTCTTCAGAGCGATAGATCTGATAATTCGCAGAGAAGAGCGGCGGCGGGACCTCTCCAAATATAAATTCCGCTGTTAGCTTTACGCTCCCATCTCCCGGATCTCGACCCGTCACCTTGAGGGTCGGGATAATCGGAACTGCAATCAGCTCCATACCCATTGGATCCTGGAATTGAACGATCTCACCAGGTCTGCTGACCGTCAAACCCCCGAGAGTCTCAGGATCCCACTCCCATCCCGGCATGCAAAAATAGCCACGTTCGAGCAGCTCGATTTCATCCGGAATTCCGATCCAATTACCGGATGGCACTTCAATCGAGAATTTACCCTCGCTATCGGTGGTGAGGCTTTTTTCTAGCTTTTTCTCTTCGACAATGCCTGAAAGCACCAGGGTGATTCCCGCCAGCGGATTTCCCGCTTTGTCATGAATCCAGCCACTCAGGGTCACCACTTCTGCTGCCGGGCATATCATCATCCCGCAAAGAAGGAATAGCGGAACTGATAGGAAACGCTGTAGGCGGAGATTTGATCTGATCTTGGAACGGGGAGTTATGGTGATTGTTCGGCTAGGTAATGGCTTCATTTTCACAGTTTGAGTTTTAGATTGAAATGGCACGCGGAGAAGAGGGTGTTTCTCCTTCTACAAGCGCAGCACACCAGGAGTTTATGCTAATTAATTTTCCAACAATTCGTGTTTCTTCTGAATTAGGTAATTCGCTTTAGATTCTAAAATTACTTCTATTGATTTGGGGGGAATTGGCAGCTTCCTTTACTGCCCTCCATTGGATCTCTCAAACGGCGGCTTATTGATCCGGAGCGATCCTCTTCTGTTTCTTAATCGAATACGATGCCTATACTTCTACATGCGCAGCTCGACTGGAAACCTCGCCAGTTAATTTCCGAACACTTCTTCTTTCTTCTGAATCGAAAAAGATGCGCCCCAGTCTTACAAGCGCTCAAGGAGGGCTTGGATCTTGGCGTGAAATGCAGCCTCGTCTGGGTCGATTGCCCCGGGTACAGGCTTGAGCTGGAAGGCTCGCTTCCATCGCGAAGCAAGATCGTTCGGAAAGTCTTCTGGCATGGCGGCAATGATGGCGTCCAAGCTCTCGGTTATGAGTGGTTCCGTGAGTATGCTGGATCGCGCCGTTATGGCGTGGACTGACATGTCGAAGCTGACATCAGAACTCGCTACCCTCGGTATCTTCTTCCCATGACTCTGGTGCACTTCCACCGCGATCGTATTCGCACCCGCTTGCAGGGCACTTGATGGGAGGACAAAGGAATCCCGTCGCCGTTCATCAGCTTTTAAACTGGCCTCTGTGTCTCCATCGATGGGCCCATCGGGCATTCTCACGCGGAAGAGCTCTTTGCCGTTCACATAAACGACTGCGCCATCATCAACCTTGATCTCGAATCGCAATTGCTTCGAGGGATTCGGCACTTGCAAGGAATCCGGCACCTGAAAATTCCGGCGGAAGTAGTAGGTCACCGTGAAAGGGTCGTCACCATCTTCCAATGGGGTGACCTCACCGTCTTCACTGTCTTTGCTAAATCCCAGCGGAGCCGGCCCTGATTTCCAGATGGAATCGCTGAAGCTTGGCATGTTCCATTCTTGCCCGGGGTCCTGGCCCTGATCCAAATATCTCCACGTCGCGCCTTGTTCGAACAAAGGCACTGGAGGGTGTTACTGGTCGATGAAATCGCGAAACAGTGGAAACCCGGCATCTGATGCGCTTGGCTCTGTTTTCCAAGCGTGGCGAAGCATGCGGGCGAGCGTTCCCTGTACCACAGGTGCCTTGGCAGTCTCCCAATCGCCATCAGACATCGCCTTTTCTGCCTGGCGCTCCCGGGCTGCAATCACGGGCCCGAGGACCAGCGTGGTGAGCCTCCACTCTATTCTACGAAGGAGCTCACGATGCTGATTCTCCTCGGGTTCAGCGGCGATCGCCAACTTGGCGAAATACCGTGCACGATATAAATCGTTCTCCTGATCGCTATCATCCCCGTTCAGAAGGACTTCCGCCAGCTTCGCGAAGGCCTCGATATTGTCAGGATCGACACGCAGCGCTTCTTCCAGACTCGCATCTCTGTGAGGCCCTTTGTAACTGGTCGTTTCGTCTAAGCGATTTCGGACATAGCCATCAACGGTGAGTTGAGAGAACGGAGTGATCTCTCGTGTGCCTGGATCGTCGTAGAACCACTCGACTGTCCTGCCATAGAAACCGTCGTCGATGTGAGATTTGGCATCCTCTTCGATCTTTTTTTGTTTCTCCCAATCAATCTCTTCCATGGTTCCCCGCTCGTTCATCTGCAACCCGAACAGAGAGTCAGCCCATTCCAAAACCCAGAGTGGCACGGGGCCATCCGGGACCGGAGGCACTTCCCATAAACGGGCGGTGGTATCGTTACCGCAAGTCACCACTTGCCGGCCATTTGGAGAGAAGTGGGCTTCCCTGATTTGGCCGTCATGCTTCAATGCTCCACTCAAGGGCAGGCCGGTTTCCACATCCCAGATCCGGGCGGTGTCACCACTGGTGGTGATGATGCGGCGGTTATCGGGGCTAAATGCGGCACTGCTCGCACCGTTGGCATGTGCCAGGGCGGGACCATGGGGCTTACCTGATTTCACATCCCATATCTGGGCGCCATCTTGCGAAGCCGTGTAAATCTTGCTGCCATCCGGGCTCCAACCGGCATCCAGGATCCTCCCTGAATGGTCAAACTCGGAAATTTGCTCACCTGAGTCGATATCCCAAATTCTGGTCTTTCCGATCACTGAGAAGGTCACCACTTGCGTGTCGTCCACTGGATTGAAACGGATGCCCATGACTTTGCCCTCATCAGGTGAGGCCTCCGTCTTCCCACTCAAAGTGTGCAAGAGCCTCCAGGAGTCAGGATCCCCACCCACATCATAGATTTGGATTCTCGAGTCTCCCGCTGCAGCGGCGATCCTTCGCCCATCAGCACTGATGACGAAGTGAGGAGAATGAATCTGTGACAGGCCTCGGCCATTGACCTCCAGAGGATCACCAATCGGCTTGCCGGTATGGGCATTCCAGATCTGCACCACCGCATCGGGTCCGGTGGTAATCGTGGCGACCTTCCATTGGCCGCCAGCATCCGGAGCAGGAAAGAAGATTCCTATTGCCTCTTTGGGTTTTTCACCTTCTCTGATCAGATGGTGGTTATTTCCCTCCGTCCCTAGATGCCAAACAAGGACACCTTTACCACCACTGACGACCGCCAACGTTTTGTCGGCGTTGAATTCCGCTTTTAGCAAATAAGTTCCTGTCCCGAAGTCACCCTTTTCCAAGCTCAAAGCGACATCCCAGATTCGGACGATCCCATCGACACCCGAGGTGATGAATTGCTCACCATCATGACTGAACCGGGCAGAGTTCACCCAGTCCGTATTCCTCGCGGGCTGGCCAAGAGCCTGATAGTGACGAAACACCTGACTGCGTGGTTGGGCCGGTCGTACCGCCCGGATTTGGCTCGGACTATTATCCGTAGCGGTGAAAACCCGTTCACTATCTTTACTAAAGAACGCTCCGCGTAATTGATTTCTAGTCTGTCCCTCGACAATCGGCACACTCGATCCGACGCTCCAAAGCCAGAATGACCCCTCAGTGGTGGTCAAAATTTGATGACCTTTGGAATCGAAGTGCGCCGAGATTACTCTGTCCTTGTGCTGCATGGGAGCACCAAAGGGCTTCAGGCTTGCCCCATCCCAGAGCCGTGCGGTTTTGTCCGACGAGCCAGTTAAAATCATTGAATCGTCAGGGCTGAACTCAACCGAGTTCACCCCTGACTGATGTACCAGAGGTGAGTTCGGGAATTCTTCCCCTGTGAAAACGTTCCACATCCGGGCCGTTCCATCTGCAGATGCCGTGAGCAAGCGTTCACCTGTCGAATCAAAGGTGAGATCCCGGATGCGATTCTTATGGAGCATGGGCTTCCCAACCATATTTCCGGAACGAGCCTCAAAAACTTTGACACTTCCATCGGCATAACCGAAGGCGATTAATTTGCTGTCCGGAGAGAATGCCGCACCACGAATAAGTCCAGCGGGTTGAGAATGCTCATATTTTTCTGGCGATTCGCCTTTCGTTTCCCAGACGTGAACAGAGAAGAAGCCAGCACACATCGCCAAATTTCCGTCCGGGCTAATCTCCATTACATTTCCCTTTAGTTTAGAAGCTTCCCCCACTTTTTTCCCCAGACGCCAATTCCAAAGCTGAAACTCCGTCTTCCCCCCTGTACCTGACGAGCTGCTTACCAGAAGGTGGGTTTCATCAACACTAAAGCGTGCCATATTGGGCCTCCATCCCTCTCTAACCATCATCTTTCCACTTCTTACTTCCCCATTTTTGGTGCTGCAGACCTGCAGTCCAAGCAGGTTGCTGTCACCGACAGGCGTCGTTGTCACCATGTACTCGCCGTTGAAACTCAGTGGGCTTGGCCGTGACAAGGACTGAAACGGCGGGGTCATTTTACGAGGGATCGTCTGATAACGAATCGCGAACATGAGGCGCTCGATAGCAACACGATTGATCAGATCACCCGACGGATTGCTCCGAATAAGATTTGTGAAAAGGGGGATTCCCCACTCAGGCTTGTTTCCTGTGAATCGTTCTTCCGCCAAACGTGCCTCGGCGACTCGTTTTTGCCACACCGCGATACCTTCTGCCTTCTCGGCATCAATGAGTGCGCCCACAGCCACTTTCTCACTAGATCGGGCTTCCATCCCTTTCGTGGTGCTCACGACCGCAGCTCCCGCCAACAGAACAATCATCGCGGCAGATGTGATGATCGCGGTCCGATGTCGGCGAAAGGTCTTTCCGAAGCGGTAGGAGCTGTCTCTTATACACATCTCCGAGCCCACGAGACCGAGGCTGATCTC
>CAJXVQ010000052.1 GCA_913060685.1 uncultured Verrucomicrobiales bacterium | reverse complement strand
TTGTTGTTGTTGTTGTTGTTGTTGTTGTTGTTGTTGTTGTTGTTGTTGTCGTTTGACGACCTGCATTACTGGGCCGTTGGATGGATGGATGGATGGGTGGATGGATGGATGGATCAATGGTGGGCGTGCGCCCTTGCCTTCTGTCTTTCTTTCTTTGTTTCTTTCTTGGCAGTAGGATCCACACGCACAAATCAACCTCCTCATCTGTGCACGAAGGAACGCTCCCCTCGTTGGCCGAGATGGAGGCGGCGGACCAGGCCGCCAACCGGCCTGCTGGTCGTGGTACCGTCGCCGCCGCGAACGACCAAGCTTCCAACGCCGCAACTGCATCAGACAGCGGTGCGACCGGCGCCGGTTCTGCCGACGGCAGCGGTGGTGCTGATGCAACCGTACACGCCGCAGTGATGGCGGTGGACCAACCGCCACTGGACTCGACGACTCTGACTCATGGCCACGGCCACAGCACCCCGCACACCCACCGCTCGGAGCGCG
This sequence comes from uncultured Verrucomicrobiales bacterium, assembly GCA_913060685.1. Classification (GTDB taxonomy): domain Bacteria; phylum Verrucomicrobiota; class Verrucomicrobiia; order Verrucomicrobiales; family Akkermansiaceae; genus SW10. Next base: position 19,980 of record CAJXVQ010000052.1, on the reverse strand, counting down.
CAGGGAGGCACCGACTGAAGCGCGTTGAAAAGCGACTCCGTCGCAAAACCGCTGCTGGTGTGTGTGTGTGTGTGTGTGGTGGTGGCGAGCGTGTAAAAATCAATCTCTGCATGTTCGTTCGTTCGTACGTACTTCCTGTCGCATTGCTTGCTTGTTGTTGAACAGCGGCTCCGCTTGCTCCCCTCTTATTTATCATTGCTTGGCGTGCGTCGCCATTACCAATTTGCTTGCTTGCGGCTCGCTGACTTGGCTGGTTTTTGTCCGCGCCACTACCTTTGGCACTCTGTTTGTTGTGTGGGCATGACTGGCTCAACAAACAGGTGTGAAGCGTCTGATTCGCAATTCTGGTGGTGACGTGGCGCGGACGTTCCTGGGTGGCACCGACGAGGAGTTGGCGGCGTCAATGGAAATGCACTATGAACTGCCGTCGGGCCAGTGGGGCACTTTGGACGAGTGCGTCGTGCATGCGAGTTGCCTTTGCTGATTGGCAGAGGTGGTGCCTGTGGTCACGCCGTTGCATTGCCGTCGTCATCGTCACCATCGCATTGTTGATGCGTATGTGACCTGTTGGAATGGGACGAGAGGCACGTCATCGACCGCTTGCGCATAGCTCACACGCGGGCTTGTCGTGGACGCTGTCAGGTACGTCATGGCTCAGGTGGACGAGCTGAAGCGTGAGCTTGGCCACGACGAACAACACGACGATCGGCACGAGGGGGCGGACCCAGGCACGGACGTGCCTGCGGCGCGTCCACCCCCAAAGTGTCGAATGCGTTTGATGCCGTTAGGGACGCTCAAGCGTGAACGTGCGCGGAAGCACCAACAACAATCAGACTCGGCGTTGTCGTCGTCGTCGTCGTCATCGTCGTCATCGTCCGCCGCTGGCCCCACGAAAGGCAAGCCGGCCAACAACAACCGGCACATGCTCTCACCAGTGTCCGAGGGCGGTGAAGGCGACGACGTCTCGATTGTCACAATAAGGCACGGCAGCGATCATCACGAAGCCAACCACGGTGGTGACGGTGCGGTGGCGGCCACTGACGCGGTGGCGGCCACTGACGGCGACGGTGGCGCTGGCGCTGGCGTTGGTGGCATCGCGCCCGCGACAAGGGAGTTCTCACCTCAATCAATCCGGACGCCCACGCGACCGATCAACTTCAGTTCCTGGCTTATGGGGCCCGCCTTGCCCGCAAAGGCTGGCTTCGCCGTCAGGATGTTCTAAACTGCCGGCCTCTCGCCGAAATCAAAGTGTGGCTCGCCCTCCCCAAGTCGAAGCGATGAGTATCATTCAGTTCAAAGATCTCGGCACGGATCAGGACTTTCAGGAAACCTGGGACCTCCAGGAGGGACTCGTTCAACAACGACGAGACAAGGAAATCGGGGACACCATCATCCTCCTTGAGCACGCCCCCGTCTTCACGATTGGACGCACCCGTGACCAGAGCAGTCTCCAGAATCCATCACAACTCCCCCATCCCGTCGTCGAGATCAATCGCGGCGGCCAGGGTACTTTCCACGGACCCGGCCAGCTCGTGGGCTACGCCATCCTCGATCTTGCGGAGCGTAAAAAAGACCTCCACCTCCACCTCCGCAATCTTGAAGAAGCGATCATCCTTTCGCTCTCGAAGTTCAAAGTCGACGCCACCCGGCGCGACGGCCTCACCGGAGTTTGGGTCGATGATCGCAAGATCGCCTCACTTGGAGTTGGCGTCCGTTCATGGGTCACCCTGCACGGCTTTGCTCTCAATGTGCAAAACATCTCCCTTCCTCCCTTTCAATTCATCACTCCTTGCGGCATCGACGGAGTCAGTATGACTTCCGCAGAGAAGGAAGCAGGGCGTGCCATCACCATGGAAGAAATGAGACGAGCGATGCGCGAATCGCTCACCAAAGTCTTCAATTAAAAATCCCGTTTATCCCGAAATTGACGAAGCAGATCGCTAATGGATTTTGCCTTCTCAGTGGGTTCCTCAGGAGATACCGGAGTGGACGACTTCTTGGGTGCGAAGGGATTCTGGGCGGGTTTGGTTTCCGCTTGCTCCTGCCAGTTCGGTAGTGGGGGCGGTTGTGGAGGAACGGGCTTGGGATCAAGCTTGGAAACGGTTGCAGGTGTGACGGCGATTTTGAAAGGACTCGCAATCGCGGGCATCGCCAGTTCCGGTTTCTCACGGATTCTTTCGACATCAAATTTCCGGGGGAGTCCCACCCTTCGCACCGGTTTGGGGGGATACGGACTACTTTTTTGAACTGTATCTTCCTGTCCACTTGGTGCAGGCCTATGACTCTCACTCACTTTGGCAAAACCAATTTTCGGAGAATCAGTAGCAGCAGAAGCAGTTTGATCATCGGTACTCCCGTCCTCAATCTTCTCCCAAATTTCCCGCGCTCGGCGCAGAACTGCCCTGGGATAGAACTCAGCACTCTCCAATTCGAGTCTCTTGAAAATTTGCTCACCCTTCTCATCATCCCTCGACTTCAAGAGATCAATCACGGCTCTTTGGTCGAGCGAATCCAGTCGAATCTCGCAATCCTCCAACCGGTCCCTAATTCCCATCGGAAGCCGCGGAGAAAAGGCAGACTCCCAAACATCATCATTCACCGAGATAATCACCTTGGTCCTGGGAGCGGATTGGCGAATCGAAATGAGGTGACTTGCCACTTTCAGCGCAGATTCGCCGTCCCCAAAGAGGCCATCCACTTCATCAAGAATCAAAACCACTTTCTCGGTCAAAGTGACCATTTTCAGAAGAGAAACAAAGGCTCCTGAGTATCCGCTCCCGGATCGGAAGCGGCTCATCTCACCAAAGACCGCATCCATGAGTTCACCCAACCTGCCCACTTCGCCGGGTGGACAGATCGAAAAACGAAACAGAATATTTAGCCAAGAGGAAACATCACTGGTCGAGGCTCCCGACGCGCTGGCGATCACCGAAACAAACTTTGGCGACAAGGCCTGATATTGACTCCGGGTCCATTGAGCAACGGATGCCCCTTCATCATGAAAATCGAACACCTTGGCAGGACTTTCCCGGAGACTTGTTAATGCTTCGTCTAAATCCTGACTGGGCACTTCTCCGGACTCTACCAGAGGAATCAGGCCAAGTGCAAAAAGCCGTCGCGTGATCAAATCCAAGCGGGTTAAGCCACTCGCGGCGGGGTCTGCTCTGGTAATTCCCGCAAGGAATGTCTCAAGCACACTCTCCTCATCGAGTCCTGATCCACCGGTCAAACTGATCGGAATCATCGTGATCTTATTCTCCACTTTCACACGCAGACGGGAGATTAACATCGTCTTACCATAACCGGCTCGCGGCGCCCTCAGCAAAATCAAAGAGCCGTCCCCGGCTTCAACCAACCGCTCCAATCGATGAAGGGCACCTTCATGTAAATGATCAACAACCGGGCTTGCAGGTTCGGACAAGGATTCGAAAGTAGAGCGAAAAGGATTTTTCATCACCAGGAGATTGTCGTTTGTATAAGCCCTCAAGAGGCAGTGAACTACCGCCCCTCTTCAATGGGACCAAAACCTTCAGGAAGAAGATTCGGTTCTTCTTCCAACTTCTGGAGTTTATCCCAGATATCAATTTCTCCAGGGCCATCCTCCACAGGGCGAACGCTTCCGGAATCAATGCCAATCGCCTCAAGGAAAGTGTCATCAGGTTCCTCAATCGTTCCCTTCACTTTAAAATTCACCTTCACAAAGCCCGTTGCTTCGGCCCCAACAATCAAAGGGCTGTTCTTGAATCGAGGCTGGCTTGAGAGAAAGAAGCGATTAATCCAAAGATCAAAACCGCCACCGATCGCACCCGATTTCCCGATAACCATACTCCCCCGAATCTTGACCTTCCCTTTCAGGGCCATTTCAAGTCCTTCAATTGCCACACCCTCCGGGCGCAATCTCAGGGTTCCCATGATCGGGGCCTTACTGATTCCTTCACTGAATTCCAGCAAATCAAGATTGTGCTCAGGAAACAGCGTATGGAGATTGGCCAAAAACGGGAGCCTTGCCATCTTCGCCTTGGTTGCGGTGAAATCGACTTTGATTTCATCAATGTAATCGTTTCCAACTGTGAAAAAGACCTTCCCCGTGGAAGCGATTGTCGTCCCGCTGAAAAAGAGAGCGAGGCGTTTACCAAGTAAAACCTCAAGCGGGAATTCCTCAGTCTTAATTTCAAGGATCGCCTTCTCACCCCGCTTCAACGGAACTTTCCCGCTCAAATCCAGGACAGAAGCAAGGATCGTCCCTTCGGCAGTCGGGTGCTCCAAGGACAGCGCTTTCACAGTCAAAACACCTTCCTTGATACGCATCAACCCATTCGCGATCGGAAAGTCATTCCATCCATTCAGTTGAAAACTTCCCTGATCCAAGGTCATTTGATAGCCTTCCTCGCCAATATACCCGAAGCTCACCCCGGCACCCGCGAAACCGATCGGAGCCGTTTGCCCAAACGAAACATCCAGCGATTCACAAAAATACTGATCGAAATCAAAAGGAAAGTCGGCTTCGGCCAGAGACTGATCTGATTCACTCTTCCCAAAAGGAAGCCCGACAACCATCTCTCCGGTCATTCCTCCAATCTGCACGCCACTTGGGCGCAATCCGAGGTAGTTTCGAAACTGAACATCACCTGAAACCTTTCGCAGCTTGAGGCTCTTGACCATCGAACTCTGGTCCCACTCGAAGATCGCCTCTTGCATCGTACAGGAAAACGGCATCCTCTTTAGCCCCTTAAATTCCACCTTCGCTCCGGTCCACCCGGAGGCCTGTTGCTCAAGTTTTTCACGATGCCCCTTACTGTTTTGCATCAGAATCAGGAATAACCCTGATAAGCAAAGAGCCAGCATCAGGGTCGCGGCGATCACGACCTTAAAGAGCAATCGCTTCCTCTCCTTTTGGGGAGCTTCCACCTTTTGAGGCTGCTCGGAACGTCGATGCCTCCGTTTCACTTTGCGAGCGATGGTTCCATCTGCTCGAGTGACAACTTCACCCCTCTCCTCTTTTTCGCGCTCCTTGTCACGGAGAGCCTTCATAATCTCATCGAGATTATACTGCTCCTTTTTCTCTTCAGGGGATAGAGATTCACGCTCCCTTTCCGGTGGGAGGGAACGGGGGGGGAGGTTCGTATTCATCTAACGATCGCGGTAAGGATTTCCGGCAGGATCAGTGAGTTCAACATTCACAAAGATGATCACAGCGCGTTTTTCGACCGAGATACTATCTTCCTTAAACACTCGCCCTACCAGAGGAAGATCACCCAAAATTGGAACCTTGTCTTGAATTTCCTTTCGAATCTCTTTGATCAATCCTCCCATGACAATTGTATGACCATCCAAAACCCGCACCGCCGTCTTGCCCTGCGTCACCCGAAAAAGTGGCTTCAAGATCGCGTTGGCCGTGATCTCGCCGAACACACTACTGTTCCCGATCGTACCTGCGGTGAAATCAATCGTCGTTGTGTTACTTGAGCCCACAATGGGCGTTCCGTAATTCACGAAGCCTTCAAAATCAGTCAGGACTGGATTAACCGCAACTTCGATAATTCGACGATCAGGTCCGACCTGCGGAAGAACCTCCAGAGAAACACCCAAATTTCTGTAGACGAAATTCGTCGGTGTCGCCGGAGTCACAATCCCATCTCCTCCTCCTACCGCATTTGGAATCTGGGGGGGCTCATACTCGTCAGGATATGGAAACAGGGTGACCGACTCAATCGAAGCGTTCTGCCCTGGCCGGGTGACCACTTCCGGCCGAATCATAACGTCGGTGCCCTTTTTCTGGGAAAAGCCCCTCATTAAGATTTCATGCGCGGTATTATCGATAATCCCACGCAAACTAAGGACACCACTTGCCCGCAATCCGGAAGTGTCCGGTGCAGTGGGCTGTCGAATGTCCGAAATATTGAGCCCATTTCCATCACTGGCGATGACACCTGATGCGGCCGGAGGTGACTCTCTTGCGAGAATAGCATCCAAGCTATCGGTATCCGTAGAGAGCTGACCGCTTCGGTTTCCGGAGGTGACCGGATTTCCGCCAATCATGTCATTGATCGGCGTCCCGGTGCCGGTCGTGCCGCCAGAGAGAGCATAATTCGAACCGACATTGAATCGGCCCAGCATCACATCAAAACCAAGTTCCTCCAGATTCTTCTGGCTAATATCGACGATTGTCGTCCGAACCGTCACCACCAGGGGTTCGGTCTTCGCAACTTCAGCCACGATCGCTTCAATGAGCCTGATATTGGCAGCGGTGTTCCGAACCACGAGAATGTTGGTGTTGGCATTATAGTTTGCGCTCGCCCCGTCCGGGAAACTGACATCGAAGGTCTGCAACTTCTCCTTCGCGGTAAGCGTCTTGGCAATCAAGCCTCCCTCCGCAGCGTCATCACCAAATGGATCAACATCACCCTTGGGTTTCGCAACCGCATCACTCGTGAGGAAATCAGGTGGAACCCGAAATTCCCGGCGAATCATCGTTGGGTCGGTGAATCCCGAGGCATTTAAAACAACCGCAAAATCATCCACACGGAATCTTGTCGACGAAGCCTCGGTGATCAAACGCAAGGCCTCGCCAAGAGGAACGTTCCGAACGGAGAGATCAATACGGCTGTTACGGATCTTCTGCACCGCAGGCATCGACTCGTCACCCAATTGCACCACAAAGGCCACGCCCTTCTGGGATTCATCGAGAGTCGTCGTATCCTGCTGAATGGAAACTGTCCGGAGAAAATCAACGGCTTCATCCAGAGTTGCGCCATTCAGACGAATTTCGGGAATTATGATGGCATTGAGTTTGACCTGAATGTCAGTTCCTCTCGCAATCGTTCCGAATCCATCCCCACCCACCTCGGGAACCCCGTTCACCTCAGGAACTTTTTGTTCCCAGGCTGCGGAGACATCATTGAGAAGCTTGGCACGAGCCTGATCACGGGCCGCTTCGGCATACCCGGTTTTGGCAGAGTTCACTCGCTCCATGCCCCGGCGTGCTGCCTTGTTAAATTTATCAATCCGCAAAATGTCCTCGTAGGTCATATAAGCACGATCAAATTGTCCCAGATTGTAGAAGCTCTCAGCTTCGTAAAGGAGACGCCTCACCCGGTCGATATTCGCGGTATGCTCGGGAGTTAAAGCGGCATTATTACGAATGGGATCATCGATCTTCTGGCGAAATCCCTTAACTTTCGCATTGTCAGGATCAACCACATCGACACCATCCAAAAGCGCATTTGCCCCCTTGGCATCACCCTTGCGGAGTAAATCCTGCGCTTGTGCCAGAGAAGCTTGCGAAAATCGCTGCACTGCCGAAGACCGTAAGCCTGCGACCGCATTGGCACCCTCGGGGAGCTTTGACAACGCTTGCGCATATTTGGAAACGGACAGCTTGTAGTCCTGCTCAAGGTAGGCCGCATCGCCCTCCTCGATTAGGGTGTAGGCGTTTCGGGCATCTGCCGAACGCGCTGCTGTTTCGTTAGAAAGAAGGGAGGTTTGCGCAAGAGCCGGAGCTCCACAGACCAAAAGTCCGGACAAAAGGCTGCGCTGAAGTTTGAGTCGTAGGTGGCTCATATCGTAGGAGCCGCCTTTATAGAGCGAATTTGAGGCCCCGATAAGCCGAAAATCCACAAATTTCGCCCTATTTTGAACAATGCCCGCCAGCTAGCGCCCTTCCTTGATCGTATCCGCGAAATATCTCGCCGAAAACGTCACCTCCCAGGTCCGCCACCGCTCCCCCACCTTCTCCAGCTGCAAGATCACCGACTTCCCTCATAAACCTCCCCTCGCTCCCTCTCCGGCAACTTTCTCGTATCAGTCGCAGCACTGTATCGGAAGCTGTTCAACTCCGCCCGATACGCACGAACCACCAAGTCCCCTGCCACGCAGACAACTTGGCTCAGTCCGAAGACAAAGAGCCCAAGAATGATCAAGGGCCTCTTTCCCGTCCTTACTTCTTCAAAAGTTTGGCGACCACCGCCTCCACTTCCTTTTTTCCATAAGCGTGTCCATCGATTTTATCGACGACCTTCCCGTCCTTATCGTTGCCAACCAAACCATGCCCCTTGAGCTTGGCCTTCTTGATTTCATCCGCGCTCTTACCAGAGCCCACAAGAACATTTTGGAACTTCACTTTCTCTCCCTGTGTCTTTTTGAGATCATTCACGATGACCTTAATTTTTGCACACATCGGTCATCCATCGAAGTAGTAGAAAGTCACCATCGGCTTCTTCGCCTCCTCGGCTTTCTCCACCTTCGGCGCAGCCTTCTCCTGACCCATAGCCGGAGCAACCAGCAAAACCGGCGCCACCGCTACTAACATCCATTTCATTATGTTGTTCATCAGGGCGAAGCTACCACCCTCTTCTTCCAAAACAATCAGATAACCCAAGGAACAAGGCCCATACTCCAGAATTTCAAACCACGCATCGGCACGAATGCTTGAGGGGCTTGACTGACAGAAATCCTGTCGGACCGGAATCCTGCCTCATATGAATTTAACTCAATATTAACTAAGACTCCGTGTTTCGAACCAGGCCTGTGAAGCTCCGATCCCCCAAGTATCCCGCGAGCTAATCACGCTCGCTTGACCCGATTATTTTGCCAGGAGTTTTCTTTTGGAGCGGGGCGTCATTGAAAGGACGGGAGGAGCTTCCTTGCTGGCTTTCCGAATACTTTGCAAGAGGTTCCGATGCCACTTCCCGAGGCCGACAATACCCCCGCTCCACCCTTGCAACAAGCACCGGCAACAGACAGGTTTCCCCATGGTGTTTTCCCGCCCCGCCAGAATCGCAACCATCCTTGGCGTAGTCTTGCTGATCGTCCTGCTGGCGCTTGGTTACTGGTTGTTTCGGCCCTTGCCGGTAAATCCGGTGCCAGCGTCCTTCCATCATTACGATCTCACCAAGGGCTCATTTGTAGCGCTCGATCCACCACCGGAAATTTTCGCGATCGGACTTTCCTATGCGAAACACATCGCAGAAACAGCCTCGCAATTCGACCCCGATGCTGCTCCCCCGGTTTTCCGCAAAGATTTGCGGTCATTTGTGAGAACGGGTGCGAGCGTGGCCGTTCCGGATTCCAACAAGCTCTTCGCGGCGGCTGAGAAACTCGAACCGGGCCTTGGAGAAAGCCTCCGTAAGGAACATCCCGAGTTGTCCCCATTGCTCGACTATGAAGGAGAACTGGGATTCGTCCTGCAGGAGGACATCGATCCAGAGGATTTGGCCAAGCCGGATTTCGTGCCCAAGCTTGGCTTTTTCATCTCCAACGATCTGTCAGCCCGGACCCTTGCGATCATGGGTGAGGATCAGCCGAACCGATACGACTACTGGGGCGTTTCCAAAAGTTTTCCCGGTTTCATGCCGGTGGATGGGCAGGCATGGGTCCCCAACGAGCCGGTCGCCAACGGGATTCCATCCGTCGTCATCGAAACGAAGGTCAACGGTGAGACCCGACAGAAGCAGTCCACCGACCAACTGATCTACACTCCCTTGCAGATCCTGCGCTTCATCCATACCACCTATCCCGAGAGTCCGCTGCGTAAAGGCACCATGGTGCTCACCGGGACTCCTGGCGGCGTCGCCCTCAAGGCTCCGCGCTGGCTGATGCGCGCCGGCGACCTCGTCGGGATGAGCCGTTTCAAGAAACTCTCCATCAAACTGGACAGCGACTTGTCCACTTTCCTGAAACCTGGTGACCAGGTGGTGGTGAGCGGCGAGGGCCTTGGCTCCGTCACGGTCAGGATCACGGGAAACGCGGTTGGACACCAACGGTTACCGGAATGAAAAGACTCCAAAATTAGGATATGGACAGATCGTCGTCCACCCGCTTCCGTAGACTCATGTTTCTCGGTTGTTTATGGACGCGTGCGCTGCTGGCCGTCCTCATCACCCCCATTCTTTCCCACTGCGGATCCGTTCCCGGACCGGGGCCCACCGACGAACAACTTGCCCAACGCAGCAAGGGCGTGGACGTCCGGACCTTCCAGACCTACGATGGCAGGGAACTCGCTTACGTCATCCACCGCCCGAAATATCCCAATCCACGGCGCGCGGCCTTCATCTACCTCCACGGGATTGAAAGCCATTCCGGTTGGTTCGATCTGGCCGCGGAACACCTCGCCGACCGGGGCTATCCCGTCTTCAGCCTCGACCGCAGGGGCAGCGGACTCAACCGCGAAAACCGCGGCTACATTTCCGGTCACGCCGATCGGGGGATCAATCTGGTCGAGGACATCCACCATGCGGTCGGCATCGCGCGGGATTCCGGCAAGTTCGATGAAATCTATCTGATCGGCCTCTCCTGGGGCGGAAAATACGCCATGGCTTATGACGCCACCTATCCGAACGAAGTCGATGGCATGATCCTCATCACCCCGGGTATGAAGCCCAAGGTCGATCCGTCGCTGACCGAAAAGGCAGCCATCTTCACCGACAGTATCTTTGCGCCGACCCGCCAGCACCGGACTCCAATCGAACCGGAAATGTTCACCACCGATCCCAAGCATCTCAGTTACATCAAAAACGACCCGCTCAAGCTGCACACCGCATCCGCCGCCTTCCTGATGCAGAGCGTGCGCATGGACAGGATCGTGAACAAGGCGGACGATGAACAACATCCGCCGATGCTCGTGTTCCTCGCCGGCAAGGACCGGATCATCGACAACGAGGCCACCCGCAAACTTGTCACCCGCGATCCGAAGCGTTCGGTGAAGATCATCGACTACTCCGATCAAACGCACTCGATCCAGCTCGAAGCACCGGATCGCCTCACCCACGACATCGTCCGCTGGATTGATACCCTTCCCGACAAACACTGACACCCAATGCCCCTGATCATTTCTTACAGTTTGCACGCGGTGGAGCTGCCTTTTCGAGGCAAGTTCGAACACGCTGCCTCCTCGCGAGAGAGCTCGTCGAGCCTGTTTCTTGAACTCACGCTCGATGACGGCACCTGCGGTTGGGGCGAGGCCCTGCCCCGTAGCTACGTCACCGGTGAGTCGCGCGACGACGCTTGCACCCTGCTCGCGGAATCCATCCTGCCGCACTTGATCGGGATGGAGTTCGCCAGCTTTGATCATCTGATAAGTTTTCTCGTCCGCTGCGATGGCGTGGCACCTGCCGATTGGGTGCCGCCGGGAACTCCGCAGAGCGCCGCTTGGTGTGCGGTGGACCTCGCCTTACTCGATGCCTTCGGAAAACACTTTGGTCGCGCCCCCTTCGAGCAGCAATCTCCGGAACTACCCACCGGTTTCCGCTACAGCGGAGTAGTCACCTCGAGCCGGAGTTGGAAGCAAACCGCCCAACTGCTTGCCTACCGGCTCCTGGGATACCGTGCCCTGAAGCTGAAGGTGGACGATCAAAGCGGCCCGGCGGAGATCGCCCGCATCAAGCGCCTCGCCGGCGGACGGATCGATCTGCGGGCGGACGTGAACATGGGCTGGAACGTCTCGCAGGCACTCACTAAAATGCCGGCGCTCGCCCGAGAGGGAGTTCGCAGTTTCGAACAACCACTGGCCGCCGACGACTTCGAGGGCGCCGCCCGTCTGGTCAGTGAAACAGGCCTCGATGTCATGGCCGATGAAAGCCTCAACACCCGTGCCTCGCTCGATCGCCTGATCAAAACCAGCGCCTGCACCGCCATCAACGCGCGCGTCTCGAAATGTGGCGGCCTGATCGCCACCCTCGCCCGTTGCCGCGAGGCACGCGAAGCAGGCATGTGGGTGCAGATTGGCTGCCAGGTCGGCGAATCGTCCCTTCTCTCAGCCGCCCACCTCCACCTCTGCGCGAAGTTTGCCGAAATGCGGCATGCGGAAGGTTGCTTCGGCAAACTCCTCCTCACCGAGGACCCGGCGGCCCCCTTGCTGCAAATGCGCGGCGGCGGTCGGCCTCCGCGGCTTCCCGCCGCCCCCGGCCTCGGCGTCCGCATCGACCCGGAAATCATCGCCAAACACCGGGTCGACCACTGGCAATCTGACACCCCGTCGACATGAGCTCGCAAGACAACAAATCCATCGAGATTAAGCGGCGCATCCACCTCGGGCGCATGCTCGGCGAAGGCGGCATGGGTCGTGTCTTCGATGGCTTCGCGTCCGATCTCGGCCAATACCTCGCTGTGAAACAGCTCCATCCCGAACTCGCGGAGGATCACGAGGTCCGCGTGCGTTTCGAGGAGGAGGCTGCCATCATGGCGTCGATCGATCATCCCGGCGTGCTGCCGGTTTATGGCCTCGTCAACGATGATGACGGGCTGCGTTATGTCATGAAGAAAGTCGAGGGTAAGACGCTCACGCAGATCCTCGGCGACCCGCACGAACCCGCCACCAGCGTCCCCCGCCGAAACCGGCTTCTCGGAATTCTGCTGGACGTGTGCGAGACTGTCGCCTCCGCGCATGACAAGGGCGTCATTCACCGCGACATCAAACCCGAAAACATCCTCATCGATCGCGAGGAATCCGTCTATGTGATCGACTGGGGCCTGGCCAAGCGCACCGGCACCGCCGGCGGATCATCCAGCGCGGCGCGCACGCTGCCCGGAAAAGTCATGGGCACCCCCGGATACATGGCCCCCGAACAGGCCGAGGGCCGTTCCGACCGGGCCGGTGCCGAAGCCGACGTCTTCGCACTCGGCGCGATCCTTTACGAAATCCTCACCGCCAAACGTCCCTTCGCCGCAAACGACGACCGGGCGGAGATGTTAGGCTCCATTCATCACGACCCCGAGCACCCGCGGCGAGTCAATGTCCTGCTCCCGCGTGACATTTGCGCAGTGTGCCTCAAGGCGCTCAACAAGAACCCCGCGGACCGCTATCCGAACGCCCGCGGCATGGCCGCAGACCTCCGCGCCCACCTCGAGGGCCGCCCGGTCAGCGCCATCCGCCCGAACCTCGTCGAGCGCGTCCGCTACGCAGCCCGCGAACGTCCGATGCGCGCCCTGATCGTCGCCTCCTCACTCGTCGCGCTCGGCATTCTTGCTGCTTTCATCGGAGCGCAGCAATGGATCGACCACCGCCTTGCGGACAAGGCAATGGATCGACTCGTCCTCATCGACGGGGAACTCGCAGAGCTCGAAAAGGAATCAGAATCCCTGCGGTCGAAACTGACAGAACCAGATCTTCAGGGGGCCGAACGCGACCGGATCAACCACGCGATCGCCATCACTGATTCACGCTGGTTTCTCGGCCAGTTCGAAGCGCACCGGGTTCTGTCAGATGTGGCCGAACTCCGTTTCATCCGGACGGATTCGAAAGTCCAGCCGATGACGCGTGAACGGCTGCTTTCCGTCATCAACGCCTCCATCGACCGCGGGAACCCGGCTTTCGCCGAGGCCCTGATCGCCACTCTGCTGGAGCGCAACGAAGAAGGCACGCTTGCATCGCCGCTGTCAAAGGATGACGTCGAGCTCTTGAAGCGCCTGGCCGCCGATGCCTCCCGCACTCCCGCCTTGCCCAATCGTTGACAATTTTCCAAGCTCCCCAATTCATGAGTTTCGCAACTACCATCATCGCCCTGAAGGCTCGCTTCAGCTCTCGTCCGTTCCGGAAAGCCCTCAAGGATCCGGTCGGCACCCAGGAGCGCCTGCTCCGGTCAATCCTCGAGCGCAACAAAGACACCGAATACGGAAAGGCCTTCAATTTCGCCACACTCAAATCGCTGAAGGACTACCAGGGCAACGTCCCAATCATCGATTACGAGGACATCCGCGAGCGGATCGGCCGCATGACGCGCGGCGAAAAAAACATCCTGACTGCCGAGACTCCCATACTCTTCGCCCAAACCTCCGGCACCACCGGCGATCCGAAATTCATCCCCGTCACCCCAACCTGCCAGAAAGGCGGCGGCACCACCACCTGGCTGCATTTCGCGCGCACCGATCATCCGGAGATATTCGCCGGCAAGATCATCACCATCGTTTCCCCCGCAATTGAAGGCCACACGCCCTCCGGCATTCCCTTTGGCTCAACGAGCGGCATGGTGATCCGCGAATTGCCATCCATCGTGCAAAGCGCCTACGCCGCCCCTTACGAGGTCTATGAGGTCGAGGACTATGAGGCGAAATACTATGCCCTGCTCCGTTTCGGTGTCGCCGAAAACGTCACCATGCTCGGCACTGCGAATCCTTCCTCCGTAGTGAAACTCGCGGAAATGGCAGACCGCTTGTCCGACACCCTGATCCGCGACATCCGTGAGGGAACGCTCAGCAAGGACTTCGACATCAAACCCGAAATCCGCCAGGCCCTTGAACCGAAACTCCGGGCCGATCCCGCCCGCGCCAGCCGGCTTGAACAAATGCGCCAAGACCGCGACGGGCACTTGCTTCCCGCCGACTACTGGCCGCACCTGGCGCTCATCGGTTGCTGGAAGGGCGGCACCGTTTCCGCCTATCTCGAGCGCTTCCCCGACTGGTATGATCCCGATGGAAAAGGCATGCCGGCCAACCGTGATATGGGCTACCTCGCCTCCGAGGCGCGCATGAGCATCCCGATTTCCGACCACGGGGCCGGCGGTGTGCTCACCATTCACCTCAATGTCTTCGAGCTGGTTCCCGCCGAAGACATCGACACCAATCCCGGCGATCCTGACGTATGGCGTTTCCTCGGTATCGGCGATCTCGAGGTGGGCCACGAATACTATGTCTTCATCACCACCACCGGTGGACTCTACCGCTATGATATGAACGACGTGATCGAAGTGGTGGGCTCCCATCAGAATACGCCCATCGTCGTGTTCCGGCGCAAGGGCCGCGGCATGACCAATCTCACCGGCGAGAAACTCAGCGTCAATCAGCTCATTGAAGCCGTTGCCCGCGCCTCGAAGGAAACCGGAGTCGACGCCCACCACTTCAAGGCCGAGCCCGACGGGGAAAATTCACTCTACGTTTTCAAGATTGAGTTCGAGACGGTTCCGCCAGAAGAAACCGCACGAGCCTTCGCGCAAGTCATCGACCAAGCGCTATCCGATCTCAACATCGAGTGGAAAGGCAAGCGCGGCAGCGGCCGCCTCAGGGATCCGGTCCTGCAGGTAATGAAGCCCGGCTGGTACGACCGCGGCAAACAAAAGCTCGTCGCCGCCGGCAAGCGCCTGTTCCAAGCCAAGACCATCCTGCTCGACGCCAAGGCCACCTACCAACCGGAGCCGGAAGAAACCGAGATGGAGGTTCTACTTGATACCCTTCCGGGCGGCTGAGTTCTCTTTCACTCCCTTGGTCTTCCCCGATTTCTTTTTCCACTTTTCGGTGTGTATCAGCCCCAGAAAGACCGGATCAATATTGTCCTTGTCCCAGTCATTCCAAAGCCCCCTGAGCTTTACCGGTTCTTCCGGTGACTCCTCCAGGATATTGGACTTTTCACCGAGATCCTTCGCGAGGTTATGCACGGAAGTCACCCCGGTTTTCCCAAAGGAAACGAACTTATAGTCCCCACTTCGGGCCGCAGTCATCCCGGAATCGAACTTGCGAAGAAAGATCCCTTCGTGCGGAGGATCGGTGTTTCCTCCTTTCAAATAAGGCGTGAGATTCACCCCATCCAGTGGTCGCTCCGAGTCGATACTTGCGCCACTCAATCCGGCGATGGTCGCACAGATATCGAGCGAAGTCACCATGGCGGCGTAGGTCTTGCGTTTCTTGTCCTCAATATCAGGAAAGCGCGCGAGGTACTCCGGGGTCGCCTGCAGCGGAGAATGCGGGGCATTGTAGGAAAGAAAGAGAAAGAAAGGCCTCTCGTGATTCCGCTCGATAAAGCTCACCGCCTCATCCGAGAAGTCATCGGCAAGGTACTTCCGGGGAGCCAGCGGTTCATGGTTTTTTAAAATCCACGTCCGGTAACTTTGCGATTCACTCCATTATTAGCAATCGAGTCTATGTGTGGTGTGGGGATGTCCTTGCTCCCGTTGAATCCCACATCGGCATAGCCCATGTCATCAGTCATGATGACGATGAGATTCGGTTTCTCTGCAGCCTATACTGCAAGCTGGAGAATGAGGGAAGTGCTCAGGGTCTTCATAGGGCTACTTCTTGGCTTTGCGTTTTTTATGAGCTTGGAATTCCGGCCAGGTCAGCTTCCCGTCCTGATTGGTATCGGCAGCAGGGTTCTTTTTGAAATACCTGGCTTTCCAGTTGTTGGCAGTTTCCTCAGGTTTTGGAATCGACTTGGGGATTCGCTTCATCAACTGCTCCCGATAGGAAACAAGAGTCGCCTCGTACTTTGAATCCAATGCCAGGTTCGTCCACTCATGGGGGTCCTCGGAAACATGGTAGAGTTCCTCCTTGCCGTTCTCATAGCGAATGTAGCGCCACTCCTGGTCACGGAGGGTGTAATTTTGCTCCGCGGGATCGTAATAGTCAGCCCACTTATACATTGCGGTGAGCACCGCGTTGGGGCCAACCCATCCGCCATCGGGGTCGGCAAGAAGAGGCTTGAGAGAGTGCCCGTCAAGCGGTCGGGCTTTGGCGTTCTTGCCGGTATCCTTCGGAAGTCCGCAGAGGTCCACCAGAGTGGGATAGAGATCGATCAAACTCACCGGCTGCCCGCAGGTTGCGGGCTTGGTCAACCCGGGCGCGGAGATGACGAGTGGCACGCGGGTGCTTTCCTGCCAAAGTGAATTCTTATAGAGGTAGTCTTTCTGGCCCATGCCCCAACCATGATCGGAGGTCAGAATCACAATGGTGTTTTCTTTGAGTGGGCTCGCTTCGATGGTATCGAGAATTTCGCCGATGAGATCGTCTACGGAAGCGACAGAAGCAAGGTAGGCTTGAATAAATTTCTTCAAGGCAAGTTCACGATCGCCTCCGTAGGAAGCGATCAGTTGATGGTAGATCTTGGATCCACGGTCGCCGCTACGATCGTCCTCTTTTGAACCGACTGTGCGCTTGAAGGTGTCTTCGACATCTCCACGCTTGATCACCGGAAGCTTGATCGATTCCAAGGGGAAGCGGTCGAAATATTTCTGCGGAACAATGAGTGGAGTGTGGGGGCGGATGAATCCCACTCCCATCAGGAACGGCTTGTCGGACTTTGCGAGAGCTTTAAGATTTTCAACCGCCCACTTGCCATTTTTTTCATCCGCGGTGAGATCGCGATCGTCCTCGGAGTTGTATTTGAAGTCCTCGGGCTTACGCCAATTCCCACTTTTCCAACTGAAGGGTGCCCCGACCTTTTTCAAGGGCCCGAAGGATCCATCAATCGATTCGAAATCATCGCGAAAGGGTGCCGGGACATCAGGGTGGGCGACATTTTTCCCATCACGATGGGCAAGCGGACTGTAGTCGGAATCGTTCCCGTAATGAACCCATTCCTTGCGCTCACCGCTGTGCATGATCTTCCCCGTCCCCAGGGTGTGGTAGCCGTTGACACGAAAGTGATCCATGAAGGTGCGCGAGTTCTTCAGGATGGCATTATCCTGCCACTTCTCGAATCCGTAGAGCTGCGAGGTGTGCGGATAGAGCCCGAAGATAAAACTCGCCCGGGAAGGATTGCAGATGGGAATATTGCAGTGCGCCTGGGTAAACGAGACCCCGCGATCCATCAAGCGCTTCATATTGGGAGTCTTGGCCTGAGGGTGACCACCGAGAGTTTCCACGTAATCATTGAGATCATCGCAGATGATCAGAACGACGTTCGGACGGTCGTCGCCACGTGCAAGGAACGGGAGGAAGAGAAGAAGAAGGAGGGCTTTTGAGAACATGAGAGAATTCTTTGACGAATTACTGCCCCTTCCGCGAAAATCTAACGATAAATCCAAGCGAGCATCACTTTCCGTTCTTCCTCAATTTTCCAACTCAATAGAGTCTCCATAAAATCTCACCTCTTGATCGTCATCTTCCTACTACACCCCTTCAACGCCCAGCTGTTTCCAGATGTCGCCAACGTTCCTTGACCGATGACAACAGGAATGCTCCTCTAACCATGCATGAAGCATCTCATCACCCCGCTTATTCTCGCTCTGACAGCATCCGCCTTGTCAGCAGGAAAGCCCAACATCCTGTTCATCTTTTCAGACGACCATGCCCAGCACGCCATTTCGGCCTATGGCTCCAAGGTTAACAAGACTCCCCACCTCGATCGTATCGCGAAAGACGGAGCACGCTTCACCAAGTCATTTGTCACGAACTCCATCTGCACCCCGAGTCGCGCCACCTTGCTCACCGGACAGTATTCCCACCTCAATGGAGTCCCCGTCTTCAATCGCTTTGACCCCGAACGCGACACGGTCGCCAAGCACATGCAGGCCGGCGGCTATCACACCGGAATGATCGGCAAGTGGCACCTGGGAAGCGACCCCGTGGGATTCGATCGCTGGATCGTTCTCCCCGGACAGGGTGCTTACTGGAATCCAACATTTCTCACTGAAGGAAAGAAAATGACCATCGAAGGGCATTGCTCCGACATCACCGGCGATCTCGGCTTAGAGTTCATCAAGACCCGCCCCAAGGACAAACCCTTCTTCCTCATGCTTCACCAAAAAGCCCCACACCGGGCCTGGGAGCCGGACAAAAGAAACAAGGCTCTCTTCAAGGATCGTGTCATCCCCGAACCCGACACTCTCTTTGACACCTACGCCACCCGTCCCACCGCTTTGCCGGAAAACAGGCAGACCGTCGCCAAAGACCTGACTCGTCGCGATCTCAAACTCACTCCTCCCGAGGGGCTCAAGGGACGCGAACTCAACAAATGGCGGGGTGCCAAACCCACCGAAATCGAAGTCGACGGAAAAGTCCTGAAAGGCAAAGAGCTCATCAAATGGAAGTATCAACGTTACATGCGGGATTACCTCGCTTGCGTCCAGGGTGTCGATGACAATGTCGGCAAGGTCCTTGATCATCTCGAAAAGTCCGGACTCGATGAAAACACCATCGTCATTTATTCCTCCGACAACGGTTGGTTCCTCGGTGACCAGGGACTTTACGACAAGCGATTCATGTATGAGCCGGGCTTGAATGTTCCCCTTCTCGTTCGTGGACCGGGGATCAAGAAAGGCATCACGCCGAATCAGTTTGTCTCCAACATCGATCTCGCCCCCACCTTCCTCGATCTCGCCAGCCTCCCGATTCCCGACTTCATGCAAGGCCGCAGTCTCGCTCCACTCCTTCGTGGTGAGTCACCCGATGACTGGAGGCAGACGTTCTACTATCGCTACTACCACAGCCCCGGCCACCACAACACCGTGGCCCATCTCGGTGTTCGAACAAAGACCCACAAGCTCATCTACTTTTGGGACCGCGACGCTTACGAGCTCTTCGACCTCGTCACAGATCCCAACGAGCAAAACAACCTGCTCTATTCCCCCTCGGATTCCGGAAAGCCCGAAGTTCAGAAACTCTTCAAGGACTTGAAAGCCGAGATCACCCGACTACAAAAGGAATTCAAGGACGACGGTCAATACGCCGACCCCAAAACCTGGCCCAAAGGATCATCCGACAGACCCGCCCAACGTGAAGCCGCTGGCAGCGTGAACATCACGAAGGCCATCCGGTTTGCCGCCGGGAAGTAGCGCCTTCGAGGTAGCCTGCGTTGCCAATTTGGCTAAAACCATCTGGCCGCACTCTCCTGCTCCTCGATGCTTCCGTGGCGTTCATGAGATGTCGTCGTTAAGGGATCGATCGACCTACTCGCCCCACGGCAAGAGATCCAGGCGCGAACAAAAGGGCGATGCAGGAAATCCCGCGCGATTGTAAAGATTCGCGTTTTCAGGATCCCCCTCGCAGGCGTAGCGAACGGCCAATGGCTTCGCCACCGCGTCGCTTTGAGCCACCACCGTCGCGCCTTCAATCTTGGCTTTTGCGGCGTGCCATTTGCCCGAGCTATCGGCGACTTCGAAGTGGGCTAACTCCAGCTCTTTTGATTCAACCGGAGCTGCGAGTCCTTCCTTCCGGGCAACCCTTAACCCGGCTCCGACATGATCGAAGCTCACTCTCATCTGACTCCCCTCAACCTCTGCAACCTTAAACCTGTCTCTTATACACATCTGACGCTGCCGACGATCTACTCTGTGTAGA
>CAJXVQ010000051.1 GCA_913060685.1 uncultured Verrucomicrobiales bacterium | reverse complement strand
GTAGATCGTCGGCAGCGTCAGATGTGTATAAGAGACAGGTCGGGGGGCTCGCCCTGGATCCTTCCTCTCTCCAACTCCAATCAATGTCCGACGTTCGCGTCTACTTCATCAGTGAGGGCGCCGGCTACCACAATACCCTCGGGTTTAACACCACCGGGCAAGGTGTTTCGGAAGGAACCCCCCTCCTGATCTTTCCAGATGCCTCCAGCTACCAATCGACTTATACAGATGGTGATACGACCCTCGGGATCCGGGACGCAAGTGCTCCCCTCCTGCCAGGGGATTTCGTCGACCTCGGTAGCTATGATGCCGGCACCCAGTTGGATTTCTTCCTGATCGCCAACGGCGCCAACGGGGGGACGAATGTCTACACCGCCGACGAGAGCCTCAACCCGGATGGGATCCAACACATGGTTGCTTTTGCTCTCGAGGGGAGTCCCTACTTATTAGTTGGGTTCGAGGACCTTTACGGGGGAGGGGATCTGGACTTCAACGACATCCTCTTCGCCGTCGACATTGGGGCAAGTAATGTCGCCGCCGCCATTGCGCTGGCTAATCCTGAACCCACCACCGGCCTCGTCCTTGGGGTCCTGATGGCGAGCCTCCTTCCGTTCTGCCGATGGCGTGCTCTTGCCTAACCAGAAGACCCTGACGAGCAAGAAACATGAAAAATCGTAAATGGCTCTGGCGCAGCGCACTCCTCCTGGCAGTGGTGTTGGCTGGTGCCATCATTGGCCTTCGTCAATGGCGCGATCATGTAAGTTCGAGGCAGCGGGTGGCGATTGATAGCGAGGTACGGGATCTATCAGAGGAAGGACTATTCCGCGAGGCGACGCTGGCCTTCCGCCGTGCCTATCCGCAGCCAGCATCCGGAGACAAGGACGGCAAGCACGTCGAGCGGGAACTCCAACTAGCCGTGGAGGCCCGGGACATTGGCAGGATCGAAGCCCTCGCCGGTGCCCATCCCGACATTTTCCTTGCCAACGAGGAAGCTTCGTTGATGTGGGCGCGCCTGCTTGTGCATTTTCGACGCCAACCCGAGTTTCGTGAAACGCGGGCCGCATGGGCCGGAAGGGAGCAAGACACCGCCGCTTGGTTCTTTCTTGATCTGCAGATCCTGTGCATAGACGGTCGGAGGAAGGAGGCCCGCGCGTTCCTCGAAACCCGTTCCTTCGAAGGCGTTTCCGAGGCCCGGCGCCTCGTCTACCAGGCTCTCCTCGGGGAGTTATCTCCTCAAGACACTCTAAAGCTTCTCGCCAAGGCCCATCAACTCGACCCGAAGGACGACGAGATCCGCACCTTCGCCGGCAATATCTTCGAGTCCGATCGTAAGATCGTACTCGCTCAAAGAGAATACGTGGCAGCGTATCTCGCCGACCCGGTGAACCCTCTAACGCGAGACAATCTCGCCGAGTTCTACCGGCGGCGGGGGAATCTCACCCAGGCCCTCGCGAGCTGGGTTCCGCGTAATTCCGAGAAACCCGTGCCCGATTTTATCTGGTTCAAGTACTATTTCTGGAGCCGGGTTTTCAACGGGAAGTCTATTGATGCCTCCACGATAGAGACGAGTTCATGGAGCAATCTTGCCGGTATTCTCGCATCGGCAGAGAATGCCCGCTTCTGGTCTCCGGAGGCATTGGGAGCCAGTCGACCCGTTACCAGCGGCACCCGCACAGTCCGGAAATATCTCTACTGGCTGGAGGTTTTGGAGACCCTGGCTTCCGGCGATGAGAGCAAGGCCCTGGAACTTATCTACAGTGCATCGCCGAAAGAACTCTCGGTTGCGCCGGTCATGGCAGCCGCCTTGAAACGAACCATTAACTATCGAGAAACCAATCGCCTCGTTTCGGCCAAGCCGCCAAAGCCAAATCTCCATCCCTTCCTTCAGGATCTGTTCATGTCTGATAAGGCTGATCTCCCTCGCGAGTCCGATACCTTGCTTCAAGGTGACCTCGCCCTCACCGCCGTAGCCCTCGCTGGAGGCTGGATGAACGCGGCGCTCCGGTTCCACGCCGACAAGGAGGAGAACAGCATCCAAAACTGCCCCGAGTGGTTTCAATACGCTCTTGCCCAAGCCTATCGCTATTGCCGGGGAGCTTCCCCGGCCATCACCTTCATTGAAAGGCTCGATCCAATGCCCGTCACCCTCATGGCCCTCCGCGGCGAACTCTATATCGGAAACGGAGACATCCAGAAGGGGATGGCCCTCCTGGAAGAGATTTGCCAGGACGAATCAGATGCTGGATTTCGCGCCGCGCTCCTCCTGGCTGTCGCTCATTTCGAGATGAAGGAGTTCGGACGAGCCCGGAAAACCGTGGAAAGTTTGGAGCGCTTGAACCAGAGCATCGTGGGCAGGGAGCTTCTGGCCAAGATCGCCTGGGGTTCTGGATCGACCGTAGAATGTGAGACCATCTATCGAGACATCCTTGAAACTTCGGTCGAGGCCAAGATCTACTTTGCCCGTCAGGCATTTCAGTCCAAGGACTGGGTCAAGGCCCGCAGTCTCACGGAAGAAGCAATTAGCCTGGCTCCCAATCAAGCCGACTTGCACGAGAACCTCATCCAGATCCAACAAGCCTCGGCAAAATTACGATGAGTAAATTTTCATCGATCCTCCGATTCGGCTTCATCCCGGTATTGCTTATACTTATGGCCGGCTGGATCTGGGCGCGTGACCTCTCGTGGACTGAACGCCCGACCGACACCCTCCCGGTCCTCGTGGGACTCGCTTTGATCTGCTGGTTGGGAAGTCCCTGGCGGAGAAGGGAGCCGGCTGGTCCGGGATCCCGGCGGCCCATTTTGTCGGGTGCCTTGCTTCTGATTGCCGGGGTTACGACCAACCTGATCTCCCTGATGGCACTCGGCTGGGCGCTTTTTCTATACGAGTGGTTCCGCTCCAGTTATAGAAAGGGAGCGGTCAGTCCTTCGAGACTTGCCTTGCTCGGCTTCCTCTCGTTTCCCTGGCTGGTCACCGACTTTGCCGCCATTGGTTGGTGGTTTCGGCTCTCGGGAACCTGGGCCACGGAGCAAGTCTTCACCCTCCTCGGATTCAATGCGGATGCCTACGGGACTTCGATCGTCATCGAGGGTTTTCCCGTCGACATCGTCGCGTCCTGTTCCGGAATCAACATCCTGCAGAGTATCCTCCTCGCTGGAACGATGGCCGCTCTGATTTTCTTCCGTCGAGAGCTCGGATTCTGGCTCGCCTTTTCGGTGCTGCCTCTTCTGGCCTGGCTCTCCAATACGTTTCGTATCATCGTCGTCACTGCTGCCGGCCTAACATCCGGCGCTGAATTCGCCAGTGGTTGGTTTCACACATGGGGGGGACTCTTTTCGGTCGTCATTATGTTTCTCACGTGCCTCGCTCTTTTCAGCCGCCTAGGGGAACCCCATTACACTGTCTCGCGCTCCCATGCCCGCTGACCGTCATCAATGGCGAATCCTCGCCGTCATGAGCCTCTATGCATTGTTCGTCTGCTCTGATCTGCCTTATGCCTGGAAGGATGATCCGCTCAACCGCTACGGAGCGATTGCGTTTGGCATTTGGATAACTTCCGCCATCGCGGTTGGGCTTCACTCGCGCAAGACCCCGTATCGCCCTTCCCGCAGCGGGCAATTGTGGTGGATTATCTCGGCTTTCGTCCTGTTGACTATTGGCTCGATGGGCGATCTCAATGTTCTCAAACATTTTGGTCTCGCGCTTTGTGTTGCCAGCTTTCTCCCGCTGTTCCGACAACGCACTGTGATCTTTGCTGCCGCTGCCAGTTGGACGCCCTTCTTTGGCTGGGCCGGGCACTCTCTATTCGGAGCGAACGTCGACCTTCTCCGTATTCCTGTCGCCTTGATAACGGCGGCTTGCTGGCATGGCGGGTCCGCAACTTTCGCGCCACAGACCGGAAAACTCGCCCGAGTGCCAGCCATGATACGCAAACACATTATGGCCATCGTTCTGATCTCGTCTCTGGCGTTGTGCGGCCTGTGGGAATGGTCGCCTCTGAAGGATGCCTCCGACCGGATCGCCGCCATTCCTGAACATGGGGCCACGTTCTCATCACGATCGATTCCATTGACGGAATTGGAAGTGGAAAGTCTTCAGGGAGCGACGGCCATTAAGCGACTCTACGCCCAACAAAAACAATTGGTCTGGTTCTTGTGTGTCGACGGATCCAAGAACAGGAACGCCGTGCACGATCCCAGCTATTGTCTCCTCGCGGGCGGCTGGTCGATCGAGACCAAGGATGAAATCGCGATCCCTGGTGGGGTGGCCCAACGGATCTCCTTTCGTCGGGCTGACGAGACCACGCAAATGCTCTATTGGTTTTACGATGGAGAATCCTGCTATCATTCCCTGCCCCACTACTGGTTCGACACCACCTTGCGCCGGATCACCCTCGGACAAAGTGGTGACGAACCGGTCCTCTTCATCTTGAGGCCCCATCAATCCGCCGGCGCTCGCCCCCCTGACTGGAACCTCTTCGTTCAAACCCTCTTTCCGGAGTGGGATGTGTGCGTGGAGAATAGAAAACACTGAATGATCTCGTTCCTTACTCTTATGAAACTTCCTGGTTCATCGATGTCATTTACAGGGCGTTCGCGGGAGGGCGTATCGAGGTTGGGGATTATGGCACCTGTGATTGGAGGAGCTTGGTCATGACATTAGCTTTGGCAACTTTACCCTCATTTTCGAGCGATATCATCTCAGAGGCAATCGACTTTTCTATGCGCGCTAAACGGTTGAAGGCTCGGATCACGCCGGGAACGAGTCAATCGCTTCCAATTGGGGGCGGTTTATCGGGATGCAAACAGTGCGATCAAAACAGCTTGATCGACCACAGCTTTAGGAGGAATGATCGACCGTGCACGTGAAGAGTCCTTTAATTATCGGTATCGCCGGCGGCTCCGGCTCTGGAAAGAGTTCTGTTACGGACCGGATCGTGGAACGCCTTGGGGCGGACAGAGTCACGATCATTAACCACGATTCCTACTACCGGGGAATTGGAGACGATGGTGAGAGTCCTCCGGAGGGAGTGAATTTTGATCACCCCGATGCTCTTGAAACCTCCCTGCTGGTTCTGCATTTGGAGCACCTCCGTGCCGGGAGGGCGGTGGACGTTCCTTCATACGACTTCGCGAAGCACAAGAGATCGCCCGAGACCCGCCGGGTCGAGGGAGCGGAGATCATCATTGTGGACGGGATCCTGATCCTGGCCGTCTCCGCCCTTCATGAACTAATGGACATCCGGATTTTTGTGGACACGGACGCTGACGAGCGCTTGGCCCGTAGGATCCGCCGGGACATGCTGGAGCGGGGTCGTTCGCTCGACTCGGTCCTCGATCAGTATCTCCACAGCGTGCGCCCCATGCACCTCGAGTTCGTGGAGCCAAGCAAGAAATGGGCCGATGTCATTATTCCGCACGGAGGAGAGAACCGTGTCGCGATCGACATCGTGGCCTCGGGGATCGCGGAGATGGTTCGGGCCGGAAAGTAGCTGACTCCGCAGAATTTGTCGCCCCCTGGAAGGAGGGGCACGTCGTGTGGTGAGGTGGTGCAAGCGTTTGGTCAGGATCCCCGCGCGATGGCGGCCGCGTAAACTGCAGCCGTTTTGTTTGCGGTGAGGTCCCAGCGAAACCGGGCGGCATTTGCGAGTCCTTTCTTGTGCAGGGCGTTGGCAAGGCCGTCCTCCGTCGCCAGGCGGGTGATGGCCGTGGCGATGTCGTCGGGTGATTCGGGATCCACCACCAGCGCCGCATCGGCTACGACCTCCTTGAGGGCGCCGCGCGTGGAGCTGATCACGGGAGTTCCACAGGCCATGGCCTCTACCGGAGGCAGGCCGAAGCCTTCAAACAAGGAGGGATAAACCATTCCCTCGGCGGCGCGGTAGAGTGCGGGCAGGTCGTCGTCCGGAACAAATCCCAGCATACGGATTGAACCCGCGACGCATGAGCTTGCGGCCGCTTCCCTGATCACATCGGCGCCGTGCCAGTCGCCCCCTCCGAGGGCCAGTTCCCAGTCGCTGCCGCTCTCGACCTTAAACTTTTCGAAGGCCTCAATCAGGCGGACGTGGTTTTTGGCGGGATGTTCGAGACGCGAGACGTAGAGGAGGTATGGCTTTTCAAGTCCGCAGCGGCGGGCCATCTCCGCCCGGTCGGCGTCCCGGTCTGCCGGCCGGAATCGCTCGTGATCGATGCCGTTGTGGATCACGTTAATCTGATCTTGCGGGATTCCGAAGAAGGCATTGATGTCTCCGGCGGTGTCATGACTAACGGCGATGAGGTCATCCTGCCTCCTCGCCAGCTTCTTAGCCACCACCTTGCCGTAGAAGCTTCTCATGAAATCGTATTTTCCGCTGAGATGAAAGGGCGCAAGGTCGTGGATGGTTCCTACCAACGGGCAGGACGCGGAGTGAATGAGACGGCGGTAGCTCGGGACGTGAAGGGCATCGAGTCCAAGTTTACGAGCCCTCCCCGGCAGCCCCATCTGATGCCAGAGAATATTCTGCACCGGGCCCGACGCGGACTCCGGGGCCAACTCGAGGCGGCAGGCATCTTTCGCAAAATCAAAGAGGTCGCGTTCGCTCTTCAAGATGAAGAGGGTGAGATCGATGTCGTTCGTTTTGATGAATTCCCGAACGAGGGCGAAGACATATTGGGCGACGCCGGAACGTCCCCCTTGAACCATGGTGGCTGAGAGTCCTACTTTCATGAGCGTAGCAAATAGTCGTGGAGGTTTAGTGAGTTCAGGATCTCGCGGACAGTGTCGGACTCGCTGACGAAAGTCATTGGGATTCCGAGGTGCTGGGCCTCTCTCCGGATACGGAGCATCAGACCCACCCCGGTGCTGTCGATGAACCGGACTTGCGAGAGATCAATGGTGAGGGGAGATCCGGGGGCGGCCCGGTGCAGTTGGCTGGACGCTTGTTCGCCCAAGGTGGGCTCGGTGACGGCCGACACGCTTGGTGGCCATGAGAGAACGGTTTCGGGAGTTGGCAGAAGTGCTTGGGCTCCGTGGGGTGATGCTGCGATCAGGAAGTGATCGCGAAGTTTCATGAGATCGAGGGTTGTGAGCACCTCCGGGAGGGCTCCTATCAGAATGATGTCACCGCCACGATCCCGTGCGAGTCGGGAGAGACGGAGGAGTTTTCCCGTGGCTGTTGAGTCGATGAAGTTTGTCTTCGAGGCGTCGATGAGAAGCCAGGTCGCTTCGGACTGTGTGAAAGATTCTCCAAATCCGGTGTCCCGGACGACTTGGGCATCGAAGCGGACCGGGAGCGTGAGATGTCCCGTGGACCCACCGGCGGCGGCTTCGGTATTGGTCTCTTGATCAGACTCTTCGATTTCTTTGACAGGATCTGGGGGTCGCAGGAAGAAGCCCCGGCCCCGCATCTTCCAGAGTTGTCGGAGGAGTCCCGGACCTACTACCACGATGTCGTTCCAATAACGGCGAAAGAGGCGTTTTGGCTCCTGCATGATTCGCCAGATCCATTCGAGACTGCAGGCACGCATCCACTTTGGTGCCTGCTTTACAGTGCCGGCCAGGAAGTCGAGGGTGGCACCCACACCGATTCCCACCGGAGCATTGGTTTTAGCCAGATTTTGAGCCAGCCACTTTTCCTGTTTCGGGCAACCGAAAGCGACGAGCAGGAGATCGGGTTGCGCCTCGCGGACACGGGCGCAGATGGTGTCATTGTCCATCTTCTCAAGCGGCGCAAAGGGCGGTGAGTAAGTGCCCGCAATGGTTAGGTCAGGCCAGCGCTGGCGGATATTTCCTTCGGCGGCCTTCAAGGATTCTTCACTTCCGCCCAGGAAAAAGACCCGGTGACCTTTCTCTTCCGCTGACTCCAGAAGAAGGGGGACCAACTCGGATCCGGCCACGCGCTGGGGGAGGGGTGCTCCGAGGAGCCGTGACATCCACACCAGTGGCATGCCATCGCAGACTACCAGATCGGCGTGGGTGAGGACCCAGTGCAACTCAGGGTCCGCATCGGCGAGTGCGAGGAAATCGACGTTGGCGGTGGCGAGTTGGTGGGGTCGGCGCGATTGGATCATCGCATCTACCAGTGAAATCGTCTGGTTGGAATCCACTTGATCAAAGGGAATTCCCATCATGACGATCGGAGGCGGAAGATCCAGCGGGCCGGCCTTGGTGGTCGGGCTCTGGGTTTGCGCCATCGCACTAGTGGCGGAGGGCAGGGGATTATTAACTACCTCGGATCCGGATCGCGTATCTTTCCGGGGGTCGAGGTTCGCTGTTCGTTGTTGAGCCTGGGTTGAATTGGGGGCTCCTTTACCACCGTTGGGAGGGGGGGATGGTGACAGGGTTTCTGGAGTTTGCTCATTCACAAGAGATTGATAGCATAACTTGGTCGATCTGTCGTTCCCCGCAAGTGGGGGTGGGCGGGAGAATCACCCCATTTGGGGGTGAACTCACTTCGTACTCGCGGGCCCATGTCCGGAGAGGTAGTTTTTTATCAAAGGTTAATTGATGTTGTTGAGCCAGGAGATTCCCAACCCAGATAATGACTGTAATCGATTGGATTAAGTTGGTGATCGTGTTGCCCGTGTTCTTCGGTTTCGGTCCGCTGTTCGGCGTCTATCTGCGCGACAAACCCGGGGCCCAGCGCTGGGTCTTCGGCGCGATGTGCGTCATGACAATGAACGGTCTCTTCGGACCAGGCAACTGGGGATTGACGCTCGATTCGGTCGAGACATACCGCGGGCACTCGAAGGGCTACCACTTTTATTTCAACAACATCCTCGCCATCGCTCTTGTGGTGGCAAAGCGACTCGAGAACCGTGACACGTTCCGCTGGTTTCCCCCGGGTGGCATTCTCTATGTCCTCCTTGTCGTGGTCTGCACGCTCTCGATCGTGAACGCTCCGCGGGTCGACTACGTGTTGATGGCAGCCCACAAGATGACGTTCTTTTATCTCATTTTCCTGGCTGCTTTCAACTGGATGAAAACACGCGCCGAGATCGAGTTTTTTCTAACCGTCATGGCGGTCATGATGTGCTGGCAGGTTGGCCTGGTCCTGAAGTTAAAGTATCTCGACGGGATCTACCAGGTGCGGGGGACTTTCGAGCACCAGAACCCCCTGGCAATGTATGCGGTAATGATCGCGATGCCGTTGCTGGCGGTGGCGGTCGGTCCCGCCTTCCGGGGACGCTCCTGGTGTATTGCAGGGTTCCTGTCCTGCGGGATCATTGTGCAGAGTGCCCTTTCTCGCGCGGCACTTCTCATGTTTGCGGTCGGGACGATTGGAGTGGTGGTTTTGAGCCTGTTGGAAAAACCGACCAAGCGGAGGTTCGTCATGGTCGGTTCCCTGGCGCTCGTTGGCAGCCTGGGGTTGGTGTTCACGATGGATACGATTATCTCTCGCTTTAACGATGACGGGAACCAAGCCAGCGGGGAATTGAGAGAAGTGCTCAATGAGGCGGCGCGCCAAATGGAGGCAGACCATCCGCTTGGGATCGGCTGGAACAATTATGCCCTGTGCGTGAATGAGCCTTACCCCTACGCTGAAATTCTCTACGATTGGACCCGTGGGCGTGGAATGAAGGTGGACAAATCCAAGAAGAACGCGCCGGTGGAAAGCCACTACTACCTTCTCATTGGCGAGAACGGATACCCCGGGTTATTCGCCTGGCTCCTGGTGATCGGGGCCGGACTTTGGCGTAATGGCCTCGCCATCTGGTCGTTTCGGCACAGTGTTGAGCGCTGCGTTTCCATTGGGATTCTCGTGGGTTGCTCGTTGAACTACGTTCAGAGTCTCCTGGAGCGCGTTCTGACCCAGCCGCGCAACCTCATGCTGTGGCTCATTCTCTATGCGGTGACGGCTCGACTCGCCCTTCTCAGGCGGGAGAAGGACTCTGACGCCGTTCTTTCGGAACCTGAAGAAGCGGGCACCTTGGAGGCGACTGTTGCCGAATCGCAGATTGGAATTAACTTGCTGCCACCGGCTTCATTGGCTACCATTGAAACCTACAAAATTAAGGAGCATGGCGAAGTCAATGAAGCGTGGCCGACTCCGGATTGGGCACAAGACGATCAGGAATCCTGAAGGATGGCGGCGCTGCCGAATTAACTGTTGTCCCCGCGAATCGCACGAAGGAACTTTTGAGGAAAGATCTGGAGATTTACTGGTAAGAAGAGAGAGTGGGGAGATCTCATGACAGACGAAAGCAGCCCCCCCTCCGAGGGTGAGCCTACCCGGATAGCGGTGATCGAAGATGATAAGATCCTTCTTTCACTTTTGGGGAGACTGTTGCGAAAGCAGCCGGATTTTGAATTTGTGGGAGCATGGCCTTGTCCGGAGAAGGCCTTGGAGGAGTTGCCGGCGACGAAACCGGATATCGTGATTGTGGACCTGAACCTGCCGGTGATGTCGGGTGATGTTTGCATCCGGAAGCTTTCGCCACTGCTTCCCGACACCGCTTTCGTGGTGCTCACTGTTCACGGAACCGAGGAACATGTGTTCCGAGCCCTGCGGGCGGGAGCGAGTGGATACCTGCTGAAAAGCAGTCCGCCCACTGAGATCCTTTTTGGCCTGCGCAGCATCCGTGAGGGAGGAGCCGCTCTGAGTCCTGCGGTGGCGAGCATGGTTATTTCGAAGTTCCGAACTCCCCTGGGGCAGCGAGATGATACTGCGGAAATTTTGCCCAAATTGTCTCCGCGCGAACAGCAGCTTTTGGAACTCCTTGCGGCAGGAAGAGCGCCGAAGGAAGCGGCCAGCGACCTCAACCTCAGCTACGAAACAGTACGGGGATACTTGAAGAAAATTTACCAGAAACTTCATGTCCGGTCTCAGACAGAAGCGGTGGTGAAATTCCTGTCATGCCGGCCGGCCGACTCCCCGTGAGGCAGGGTCATTTGCCCGATTCCGGATTTCTGCGGCCTGCCAAGAGGATCCGCTTCGCGAGCTTCTTGAAGGAACTTAGTCCCCCTGGCGAATTAAGGCGCAGGTATTTTTGCAGCAGCGGTTTCATCATCTTTTGGAATGATTCGAGATCGTCCTTGGCGAGGGCCTTAGCAAAGGCGCGATGGCTCATCTCGCGAAGGGCTTCCCGCATCCGGTGACGGTTGCGATCCCAGCGAGAGAGGTGCGATTTCCCGGGGGTGAAGCGTTTTTGCGGGTGCCATTCGCCTCGTTTTTCGGCCAGGTGGAGGCGGTAACGCAGGCCGTCGCGCCGGTGCCTTAGTCCGGCATTCTGGGACTTCGCAGCGTCCTCCGCGCTGATGGGTTCCACCCACAGACGTTCTTGTTTTCCGGCCTCCCGCATGAGTTCGTCGATTTTCGGGTGCCTGGTGATGACAATGTTCGTGCCTTGCCAATCCTCGGCGAATTGGGGGAGCCAGGCGTCGCCCACGACAACATCCGCCGTTTCGGCGAGGACATCATCGCAAAAGTCGCAGGCCTTGTATTTGAAGTAGCCCCGGCCCCAGTCGCCTCCGTCCAGCTCGCGCATTTCCCTTGTTTTGGTCACGGGATGGTTCTCGACGGTGCCCGTGGCCTCGACACCATATTGATCGGCCGGGAGTCCCGGGAGCTTCTTTCGAAAGTCGAAGGATTCGAGGGATTCCGGGGGCACGCCGGCCTGCCAGGCGAGGTATTCAGCGAAACGCTTGCTCTTCAGATGGCCGCAGACGAGCCCGACAAACCACTTCAAACGCTCGGCGAGGACGGGGTCCTGCCGGCAAAGGAGACGGGCCGCTTTGACAAAACAGGGGAGACCGACAAAGACGTAACGCCCCGGCTTCTCCCGGACGATGCGCATGACTTCGGAGAGCTCGATCGGGTAATATCTCGACTTGGAGGAGCGGCGAACTTCTTCGGCATTGGAACAGACGGTATAGCGGAAAAGCAATTCGTCACCCTCGCTGTGTTCGGTGGGCTTCACGTTGATGACGTAGTCCGCCAGCCCTGCCTCGAGCAGTTCACATTGCAGCCAGGATCCCATTCCGCCCGAGCTTCCCTGCGCCCGGTAGGCTCCTTCGGTCACATGGGCAGCGTAGGAGGCCTGGTAGTGGCCGAGCGCCTCGTGTTGGTGTCCGTTTGTGTGTCCAAAGAGTTCCGCACCGAGGAGGTTCTCGTCCGGAGCGCTGTCGGAGAACGGGCACACCTCACTTGCTGACTCAAGGGTGTCGTTTGCGGGGAGGGGGGTGGTCAGCTTGGCTTCGAGCATCCCCCAGCGGTTCAGCTTCATTTCGCAAGGGGAGTTTTGGAGAGAAGCGCAACTTCCGCAACCGACACAGTAGCCCCCGGAGATCACGGCTTGGATCCCGCCATTGGTGGAATCTTTGAGCGGCTCCGCGGCTCGACCCCGCGGACGGGGCATCTCTTGTGGTATCGTCATAGGCTCTGATTGAGGGGCATGCGGCATTTAAGGGTTTGCCGCCATTTTTGTGATTCGACTCTGGGTTGTCTCACAATCCGCTTGATTTGTCTTCACCCTCAAGTGGGGGTAATTGAACGGATGGGGGTGAAAACACCCATCTGGGGGTATTCCCGGGTAATTCAAACGGTGCTACAACTTCGATGTGAGAAAAAACACGTCAGAAATTTATCATTTCGAAGGGATGACTTTGTTTAGCCTTCTCCCCGGAGTCTCTACCACTGGCGCCCTGTTCTCGCGGATGGTGGCTTCGGAACCACTTCCGATCCAACGCCTCAACTGATCACCCATGCCCGCGAACTCTTCATCATCGGAAACCAGACTCCCACCCAAGGGTGACCAGAAGAGGGTGGCTGAGGTGAAAACACTTCTGCCTTTTGACGTGGTCAGGGTCGCCCTGCATGTGGTCAAAGGATGGATATGGATATTGTTGGTCGCGGCGATATGCGGGGCAGCAGCCTTTTGGGTGGGGAAGGCCAAGTTTGTCGCGAAGTATACTGCGCAAGTGCAGGTCGTCCGTCGCGAAGCGCAGAGTTCCCTTCAGGCGACCGAGATGGGCGAATCCTATCAACCAAGGGAGTTTAACGCCGCGACTGTTTCAGCAATGATGCGCTCAGGTGATCTGCTTGAGCGAACCGGGGCGCAATTGAGCCCTCCGCTTAGCGTCCCGCAGATGCAGCAGGCGCTCGTCATCCGGCCAGAGAAGAACACGGATCTTATCAGCGTAGCCTTTACTTCAGATGTCTCGGCGTCCCATGCCGCCACTGCCATCAACCGCTATGCCGGGCAAGTGGTTGATCTTACCCGACAACTTCAGGCCGATGAAGCAAAGGAACTCTATACCTTTGTCACCTTGCAGGTGGAACGTATTGAGGAGGAAATCGGTGTGGCCCAGAAGGATCTCATGGCTTTTTCCCGCGATAGCGGCCTTTACCATGCGGAAAAGGAGATTGAGTCTCTTTTGGGACAGCTTGGTGATTTGGATCTGAAGATCGAAATGGCGCGGATTGACCGTGGCTCGATTGATTATCGGCTCCAGCAAGCCGAGGCTGAATTGGGCAAACAGGATCCTGCTTTGCAGCGTCTTGCGCTCGCGCAGGAGAAACTTGCGGAGTTGTCCAGCAGCTTCACCGAGCAGCACCCGACGGTCGTTGATCAACGATCCAAGGTTGTGATGCTCGAGAAGGAAGCTTCCAAGCAGTCCGGGGATGCCACCGATTCATTCCGATCGACTGGCAACACCGTCGCCAACAATCTCTACCTCGACGTGATTTCCTTCCGGGGTCAGCGCGAACGCCTCGACCTTGAACTCAAGAAACTATCCAGCTTTCGCGATGGACGCGAGGAGATGCTGAAGGCGATCCCCGACAAGAACCTCGGGCAAGCCCGCCTCCAGGCCAAGATGAACATGCTTGAGGAAGCGCGCAGTCTCCTCCGCGGGCGGCAACGGGAAGCGGCCCTTTTTGCGGAACGGGCCCTCGGATACTACGGGCTTTTCAACCCGGCTTCGGTGGACTCGGTTGAAACCAGCGGGCCCACCCGTAATCTTGCGCTCGTCAGTGTGCTGGGCGCTTTGCTCGGTGCCGGGATGGTCGTGGCCTGGCGCAGTTTCCGGGTAGCCGTCAGCGACGGAATCGTCTCGCCCGGTGATCTGCGCCGAATTTGTCGCCGGGAGGTGCTCGCGACTCTCCCCCCGGAGGAGACTATGAATGACCTCGCGATGTCTCGCTGGCGTTTTGCGGCCTGGCGCAGTCTCGTTCGCCACCTTCCGCAAGCCGGTGAGGAGGCCTTGATCGTCGGAATTCTCTCCGCCGCGCCCCGCGAGGGCAAAACTACTTTGCAGCATCACCTCGCCAAGGCCGCTCTGGAACGTGGCCTTCAGGTCATGGTGGTCTCACAGATCGAGAAAGAAGCAGAGGTGCCTGCGGGCCCCGGCATATCGATTGAGGAGGGCTTGTCTGATCCCGGAAAAGTCCGAGCTCATTTGGAAGGCGCAGATCCACCAGCTCTGGAACTTTTTGTTCCGCAAGACTGGGTGTGGACTCCCCGGGAACGCAGTCGATGGCTGGCTGCCTTGGCGAATTGGCGGAAAGAACGTGACCTGGTCATCCTCGTCGAACTTCCCCCGGCCACCAGCATTCAGAGCCTCCTCTTGGCTGAAACACTTCCAGCCACGGTTTGGTTAAGCAACGCCGGTCCCCATGGTCGCAAACAGGCCAAGGAACTGTCGCGTGCTGTTCACGAGAGCGGCGTGCAACTGGTCGGAGCGGTCTTGAATCGGGTGGCCCCGGTCTACCGAAATTTGCCCGATCTCGCCCGCTTTGGCCTTTGCCTCGGGATTGGCTTTCTTCTCGGCAATCCTCTTTCTGCCGATGAACTTCCTGCGACGGAAACGAAGGTCGGGACTGTGACTGTGCCACCTCTGCCCGAGCCACCTCTTCCTGATCCATTTTTGATTGATCCCCTTGTGAACGGATCTCCCCTGGTGGAGCCAATTCCGGGCGACCCTCCCAGGCTCCCGATCCCTGTGACCAAGCCCAATCCGCCCCTTGCCCCGTGGCAGGAGCGCCTCATGCTTGGACCGGGAGACGTCCTGAATCTACAGGTCTACGGCCACCGCGAGTACACCCGCAAGGACGTGCCGATCGGTCCGGATGGTAACATTTCCTACTTGCAGATCCATGACTACCGGGCGGCTGGCTCCACCATTGATGAACTGCGGGAGGGACTAACGAAGGCCCTTCGTGCCTACGTGCAGAATGCGCAGGTCATCGTCACTCCTGTTGCATTCAAGAGTAAGAAATATTTTCTGCTCGGCACCGTCCTCGATCGGGGTTCCTACTCCCTCGACCGGCCCATGACACTCCTGGAGGCAGTGGCTCGCGCCCGGGGAATTTCCACCGGACTGCTCTCCCAAAACACCGTCGAAATTGCCGATATGCGCCGGGCCTTTGTCGTTCGCGAGGGTAAGAAACTCGATATCGATTTTACAAAGCTCTTCTACGAAGGTGATCTCACACACAATGTGCAGCTCAGCCCCGGTGACTACATTTATGTGCCGAGTAATGTCGTCAATGAAGTGTATGTTTTGGGGGCGATCGATTCACCCGGACAGACCGGCGTGACCGACAGCCTGACTGCGATCGGGGCCATTACGGTTCGTGGCGGCTTCTCAGAGGGGGCCTGGAAAAAGCAGGTCCTGGTGGTGCGCGACTCCCTTTCGGAAAATCCAAAGGTCTTTGTGGTCGATGCGGCCGCAGTGATTGTTGGAAAAGCGAAGGACATGATCCTCGAACCACGGGATGTTGTTTATGTCAGCCCGCGTCCGTGGCGACGGGCTGAGGAGATCGCGGATATCGCGATCACGGCCTTCCTACAGGCCGCCACTGCAACTTGGACGGGCAACAAGGTGATCCCGATCATCGACGATTCGGAGAATCCTTGAACAGGCCGCTAAACCATGAATCACCCGATCTTTTTCCTTTGCCTGATTCTCGCGGCGGCTCTGCCGTCCTGCACGCCGCAATCGGCCCCCAATACCGCCAGTGCGATCCAACAGGCCGCGGTCGCACCAGTCGCGGTGAAATCCACGCCTGCGAAACTCGACAAGCGTCTTCTGCGGATGCCTCTTGATCCCTACCGTCTGGGGCCTGGCGACATCATCGATATTGAACTGCTTGGTTCCGGAGACGGTCCTCAACGAACCCTCGTTGGGCCGGACGGCAAGATCTACTTTCATCTCTTGCCAGGGCAACAAGTCTGGGGCCTCAAGCTTGGAGAAGCCCAGCGGACCCTGGAGAACGGCCTGATCGCCTACGTGAAGAACCCCAAGATCAATATTACCCTGCGTGAAATCCACAGCCGAAGGGTGTGGGTTCTCGGGCGTGTGGTTCGTCCGGGCATTTACCCGCTCACCCAGCCCATGACCGTTATTGAAGCCGTTAGCAAGGCGGGCGGGCTCTTTACCTCCCGCATGAGCGGTTCCACCGAGGAATTGGCAGACTTAAATCACAGCTTTCTGATCCGTAACAATACCATGGTCCCGGTCGACTTTCACAAGCTCATCCGGGAGGGCGACACGTCCCAAAATATCTACTTGAAAGCGGATGATTTCATTTACCTCCCCTCGGCTCTGGGGAGCGAGGTCTATGTGCTCGGCGCCGTTTACCAGCCCCGGGCCGTGGCCTTCAAGAACAAGGTGAGCCTCATGACGGCTCTCGCGCACTGCCGCGGCCTTACCGAAGAAGCCCGACCGAAGAAGATCGCTATCGTCAGCGGCTCCCTGCAGTCCCCCTCGATCGTCATCGTCGATGCCGAGGCAATCCTGACCGGGAAGAAGCCGGATATCCTTCTGAAGCCCAAAGATATCGTTTATGTCCCGTCCCGCCCCGTTTTGTCACTTTCAAGATACGCCCGCTTGGTTGTCGATACCTTCGCGAGAACCCTGGCTGCCAATGAGGGCGTCCGGGCTGCGGGCGGCGATGGAGGAGTTGGCGTTAACATCGACGTCGGACAATGATCAAAGGATGAAACCGCACATCGGGAGTATTCCCCAAACAGAATCAACAACCAACCCCAAGAAAAAATCACAATGTATGGCTTAGTAAACAAGGCAATAGAGGAACTCGTCACGACCAATTTCGGTGAAGACAAGTGGGAAATCATCAAGTCCAAAGCGGGTGTCGACGTCGATGTGTTCATCAGCAATGAGGGCTACGATGACAAAGTCACTTACGATCTCGTCGGTGCGGCTTCGGAGGTGTTGGGTCTTCCGGCGGATGACATTTTGATCGCCTTTGGAAAGCACTGGATCCTCAAGACCGGGCTGGAGAATTACGGTCCGATGATGAAATCCGGAGGGTCCTCGCTGAAGGAGTTCCTGGTTAATCTGCCGAATTTCCACACCCGGGTGGCGATGATTTATTCGAAACTGCAGCCTCCGCGCTTCAAGTGCTCGGATATCACGGACGACGGAATGCGCCTGCACTACTTTACCGAGCGTCCGGGGCTGACGAGCTTCGTGGTCGGATTGGTCCACGGCTTGGCGGAGATGTATGAGACCACCTGCACGGTCGAGATTCTCGAACGTAAAACGGATGGAGCGGATCACGACACCTTTGACGTCTCCTGGAAGGTATGAAAGTCGCCGTTGGTAAGTCGCACCTGATTGGATTGCCTCCTGAGGAGGTGGTCCGGATCTTCCCGTTCTGCCTGGCATTGGACGAGGATCTTTGTATCGAGACCGTGGGCGCCAGCATGATCAAGATCTGCCCGACGGTGAAGCCTGGAGATCGCATCGACGCACACTTCCACATGGAGCGCCCGGTGGGCGAGATGACATGGCAGTTCTTACGCGACAACACCGATAAGCTTTTCCTCTTCGGGAATGCGGCTACCGGGATTTCCTTTCGAGGGGAGATCGTGAATTTGGAGGAGACGATGCTCTTTCTGTGTTCTCCCTGGCTGTCTTCCCCCGATCAACTCGAACAGTTCGGATTGAATTTTAGTGATTTCGGCCTGCACGATCAGACCGTGGATCTCCTTGAGATTGTGCAGTCCCAGAAAATGGCGAACAAGGATCTCCGCGATTTGGCGGCCAAGTTGACAACACAGCGAACGAAACTCCGGGAGCAGGAAGCGGAGAGTCGTAAACTTGCCCTGGTGGCATCGCAAACAGATGACGGGGTCATCATCGCCGATGCGGAAGGAAATATCGAATGGGTCAATGCCGGGTTCGAGGCCCTTACCGGATGGACCATCGAGGAAGTGGTGGGAAAGAAGCCGGGAAGGCTTTTGCAAGGAGCGGAGACCGACCAGGCCATCATCGACTTCATGCGGGTCGAGATCGCTGCAGGACGGGGGTTCAATGTCGAGACGATCAACTATCACAAGAATGGCACCAAATACTGGGTTGCGGTGGAAGTACAGCCGGTAGTCGATGACGAGGGAGATCTCGTGAAAATGATCGGAGTTCAGAGGAATATTACCGAACTTGTCCTGGATCGGCAGCGACGATCAGTGCAACTTGCGATCTCCGTAATTCTTGCAGAGAGCGATGACCTCGAAGAGGCGATCGGAAAGGTCCTTGGCAAGCTGGGCGAGTATTGTGGCTGGGGCGTTGGCATCCTTTGGTCTCTCCGGTCCGGTGATCAGCGAGCCGAGCCGGTGGGAACCTGGCACGAGGATGGCATCTCCCGCGAGCGATTCGTGAACGAAATACAGAACAGATCCTTCTCCTTTCCGGAGGAATGGACCGTGGGGGACAGCTCTAAGATCACCCGGGGGACGATCCACGATGGCAGTGGGCTCTCCACATCGCGGCTGGAGATAGCACGGGACTCCGGGCTGGAACAAGAATTCTGGATGCCTATCCACGGGGATCGGGAACGCTTGGGCGTCCTGGAGTTTTTTACTCGCAAGGGCAAGGAGGAGCTCACGGGTGGGACGCACGAAATGCTGGAGGCAATTGGTGCCCAGCTGGGACAGTTCCTGCGCCGCAAGGCGGCGGAAAAAGCTCTCGAGAAGACGACCGCCGAGGCCGAGGCCGCGAACCGCGCCAAGAGTGAGTTTCTTTCGACGATGAGTCACGAAATTCGGACGCCCATGAATGGCGTTCTTGGGTTCGCTGAGATCCTCTTGGAGTCCGACTTGTCCGCGCAACAGCGAGAATATGTCATGACCATGCACAAAAGTGCCAATGCCCTCCTGGTTGTGATCAACGACGTACTGGACTTCTCGAAGATCGAGTCCGGAAACATGGAACTGGAACAGAGGGATTTTGACCTCGTAGTCTGTCTGGAGGGAGCCATTGGGACGATTGCGGCAGCCGCCGAAGAGAAGGGCCTCGATCTTAACGCCCGCTATCATCCCGAGGTTCCGAAGTTCATTTGGGGCGATGAATTCCGCTTGCGTCAAGTGTTGGTTAACCTTCTGAGCAACGCCGTTAAGTTCACCGAAAAAGGCGATGTCGCCGTCGAGGTGGACGTGGAGGGGTGGAATGGGAAGGAATGTCGACTCATGATCAAGGTCAGTGATACGGGAATTGGAATCGAGCCGGAGCTTTTGCAGAAGTTGTTCAGTTCGTTCGTTCAGGCGGACAGTTCAACCACGCGCCGCTTTGGCGGAACCGGTCTGGGGCTTGCGATCTCCAGGAGAATCATCAATCTGATGGGAGGCTCGGTGTCGGTCGAGAGCAAGCCGGGCGTGGGTTCCGTGTTTACGCTGAGTTTGAAATGTCGGGTGCCTGCGGAGCATTCCAGGTCGAGCCGATTTAGTCCGCAGCCCGGATTACAGGGCCGCCGTGTTCTGTTGGTTGAAAAGCTGGAAAGAAGCAGGGAAGCGCATGCCGAAATCCTGACTCACTGGGGAGTCGATCTTCGGGTGGCTGGGTCACCGGGGGAAGCGCTCAAGGCTCTTTCCGGGTGGCTGCCCGAGGTTGTTTTTCTGGACGGAGGGTTCGCCTTCGATGAGATCTCCGACTTCGTGCACCGGGAGGAAATTGCGGAGGGGCAGCTCCACTTGATCGTGCGCCGAAATCATGAGAAGGCTTACCGTCTCGCGTTCGCATCAAAAGTTACCAATTTTTTGACGAAGCCCATTAGCGTCGACCAGCTCATGAAGGTTGTCTCAACCCGCGATCCGGCAGTGGAGATTGAGACTGCCGGGGGTGGTGCTGGCCCAGTGATGCCGGATGCCGGTCCGGCGAAGAAAAGCCTTCGCATCCTGCTGGCCGAAGACAATCGCGTAAACCAGAAGTTCGCCCTCGCGGCCCTCTCTCACATGGGTTTTTCCGCCGATGTTGCGGAGGACGGTTTGCAGGCCTTGCAGGCCGTCGAGCGAAGCGTGTATGATGTGATCCTGATGGATGTTCATATGCCGGAGATGGACGGGCTGACCGCCACCAAGGAAATCCGCGAGAAGGAGGCCCGTGAAGGGTTACCCCGGACCAGAATTATTGGTGTGACCGCGAACGCGGTCCAGGGCTTCCGGGAGATCTGTCTGGAGGCGGGAATGGATGAGTGTCTGGCGAAGCCGGTTCAACTAGAGGTTCTTCGTACTTCCTTGGATGAAGTCGAGGCTGTCTCTTATACACATCTCCGAGCCCACGAGACCGAGGCT